>JAQUQV010000026.1 GCA_028715905.1 Kiritimatiellia bacterium | reverse complement strand
TCGGATTATTCTTTTGGATACCGGCCAACGGACGGCGTCCAAAAGAACGACGAAGTCATACATGGACCAGATTCGGGTCATTAACAATTTCCGGCGACGTCTGCCCTAAAAATGGCTTGGACGGCAGACCTTGCCATTCGCGCAACAAATGATAAGACGGAGAGGTTAATAATTCGCACGCTTCTACCGCCTTACGCCAGCCTGGCGTGGTAATCTCACGGACAACTTTTTCATCCGGCAGAATGCCAAAATCCCATGCCGCGCACATGCGGGCCAGAAAATCCACCCGGTCCGCCAGAGCTTTCAATGAAGCGGGAGGATTTTGATCGGGATAAAGAGCTCCCTCAATATTCAGCAGTTCATTTGAGCGCATCAATAAACTTTCCGTTAAACCAGCGCCGCAGGCTGTCCGCTTCGGCGCGTTCTCTCCTATCTTTAATGTTTTCCAGCGGACGATGCAAAGCAATGCGTTTTAGATGGGCATGCAAGGCCAACCTGGCCCGTTCCGGGTTGGCATCGCTTCCGGCCAGCAGTTGACGTTTAGCCCATAATGTCCAGCAGTCTGCGGGAGCCGTTAATTCCGCATGGCACACGGCGAAAATATCCCGAAAATCCCTTGGAGCGCCGCGTTCGATAAGAGCCGTCATTTTTGACGCCAACAAATCCTCCCAACCATCCACCCAGATATCCGCCCAGGCCGCTTTTCGGCTTTCGCTCAGACGCGCGGATCGTCTGGCAATCTGGAAACTGAAAACCACGCGCCCCTTGTTTTCCAATTCAATACTGACCACATCACCCCAGGATCGAATCTGAACATTGCCTCTGGACGCTAAAACCTGTCGGATAACTTCAATCACCTGCTGTTTTTCAGTCTCTGCGGCAGAATCGTTCCACCAGGCATCGGCGTCGCGGGTAACCCTGTAATCCAGATAATGCAGTAATCCCAACGCGCCGCCAATTGAAATAATTCTGCCCAATCCGCGCTGAGCCAAAGCCTGCAAACATTCCTCCGCTAATTCATCCATGTTTGCGGGATGCGATAATGACGAATTAGCACCTTTTCTGTAAACATACACGTTTTTGCGTGTATCTTTTGGAGCCGGGGCGCCATCACCCCGGCCTGACCGGCCTGGGGGCAGGCCGGCTCCAGTTGGGTTGCGGGTATCGCCCGCTTTGGATGGCTTCATGTTTTTCATTTCCGAGAATAATTACACTCCGTCTTTATAAATTATGCCTGCTCGCAGTTGCATCCCGATCCGCCGTAAGGCAGGTGTCGCGATGCAGGCGGGCGCCGAGCTTTTACCACGCGCAACATCCATTTTCTACCGGCCTACAATCCCATCATTTTCATGACGGGGTTATTCAAAACCCGCGCGGCGCGGCGGCATATCTGCTTGGTGCGCTGGAGCCGGGCGCGCAGAAATTTTGTTTCGCCTGTGTCGTTGCCCGTATGGCGCAGTAATGCTTCGGCATGGTCAAGCTCCGCGCCGGTGGTGCGGAGCTTGTCCCGTATCATTTCCATTATGCCTCTCCGCAGGGCGACCCCGAAATGGTCAACCACCCGGTAATAGTTTTTGCGGTCTCTTTGTTTCCAGCTGCGCTGCAGAAGCCCCAGGCTCTCCAGACGCCGCGCGGCGATGCTGACGGCGGCCTTGCTGAGCCCCAGGTTTTGTCCGATGTCGTCCAGGGATCTCTCCCCCTCGGTCAGATAAATATCGGCGAGCACCTGGCCGATGATCCTGCCCAGGCCGAGATCCTGCGTGGTGCGCCCGGCGGTTTCAACCAGGCGCGCGCGCACCTCGCCGACGGCTTTGTTTTTTTGATTTTTCATCTTTTATAATTTTGTAAAACTACTTAAATATATCCCCTCCCTCAAAAAAATCAACAATTATTTTCGGAATTCGGGTCGTTTTTTTTCCCGCGTATCCGTTCGGCCGTCTGCGGAAAAGAATTTACGGGCAAGGGAAGACGGGATGTCCCGTCTGCGCCATGGCGATAGCGGGCCGGCCGAATGTTTTTATCCAGTTCCGATAGAATGCTTGCTTTTCCGCGTTCTTTTCTTGACAACATTCTAACATTCTGCAGAATGTTAGAATGTTGAAAGCGCGTGCAAACGGGAGGCGAATGCTATGAAAACACCCAGACAACTGGAGCGGTATTTCAAGGGGGCGGCCAATCATCGGCGCATTGCCATTTTGCTGGCCGTTGAACAAAACGCGGGGATGGCGCTGGCCGATCTGGCGCTGACGCTGAACGCAAACCTTAAAACCATTTCCCAGCATACCCGCGCGTTGGTTCAGGCCGGCCTCCTGAATAAAAAATATCGCGGCCGCCAGGTGGCGCATTTTCCTTCGCCCTACGGCCAAGCCTTTCTGAAATTCATGAAAACATTCTAACATTCTGCAGAATGTTAGAATGTTTTACGCGGCAGAATTGTTTGGGCAGATGTCCCTGCCGGCGCCGGGCCCGGGCGATTGCATAAAATAACAGCGGCCATTGCAGAGCAATCCATTACCCATTTATCGGTCATCAAGGCCGTCCTTTGTTGATCCAGCGCTGTATTTCAGCAGGCGAAATTGGTAAATTGCGGCGCGTATCGCGAAAAAAATCCAACGCTGCGCGTCCGGGTTTCAGGTTGGCTGCCAAGCCAATTCCCCTGGGTTGCGCCACGGGCTTGCCGCGGCGCAAAATTAAGGTCAAAGCTTTTGCCTTTTTCCGCTTCCTGCAGGAGCTGACTGAAACGCGTTTTTGCTTCAAACGAGCCGATCTGTATTGTTTTCATGGTCATGAATATAAATCAATCAGCCAGTCTGTCAGCTAGATATTTTAGGGTGCAGGGTCAGCGCCATGTGCATTGCTTAAGTGATGCCATGCCTGGTCAATTGTGCCGTAGAAAAGCGTGAAATCATGGCCGAACTCCTGTTCGGCGAGGTGGTTTTGTCGTCCGGAATCGCCGCATAGGGATGCGGCTCCTACCGCGGTCAAATACAAGCGCCGACTTTGGCGGCATAATTCATTCCCGCATGAAAATTATTATTGCGGGCATAATGTGATGCGAGGGGTTGGGCTTATGGTGGGCGATAGAGGGCTCGAACCTCCGACCCCTACCATGTCAAGGTAGTGCTCTAGCCAACTGAGCTAATCGCCCTTGAGAAGAGAACGGAATAATACCTGCTTTTTTCTTCCTGTCAAATTGATTTTCAAGCCCCGGGCAAGGGGTTTGCTAAGGGAACAGGCAGCCGCCCGCAACGGAGGTGTGGGTTTGTGCTTGTGCGGCAAAATTAAAAATGACAAACTCAATTTATTTTACAACCTGAATATTGCACGAAATTCGTGCAATATTCGGGGGCAAACAAGGAGACCGTGGATCATGAAAACGTATCGCAAGGAACTCTGGTTTGAAACGAAACAGCGCCGGGCATTCATCAATATCACCCCGCAGGTGGAAAAATGCCTTGAGGAAAGCGGCGTGAAAGAGGGGCTCATCCTGGTGAACGCGATGCACATCACCGCCAGCGTGTTTGTCAACGATGACGAAAGCGGACTGCACGCCGATTTTGAAAAATGGCTGGAAAAGCTTGCCCCCGAAAAGCCGTATTCCCAGTACGCGCACAACGGAGCGGAAGATAACGCCGACGCCCACATTAAACGCACTCTTATGGGGCGCGAGGTGGTCGTGGCGGTTACAAACGGCAGGCTTGACTTCGGGCCATGGGAGCAGATATTTTACGGAGAATTTGACGGCCGGCGCAAAAAACGGGTGCTGGTGAAGATTATCGGGGAATGAGGAGAAAATCACCGCCCGCTTCGCCCCGAAGTTAAGCGAAGCGCATGCTTCAGGGCTTTGCTAGAGGCGCGGAGCACACAGAGATAGAACATATTTTTTCTGGTTCTGAATTTTATATAAAACAATTATCTTACCTCTGCAGACTCTGTGCCTCTGCGGTAAAAACATCTTAAAATTGAAGTTGCGATGAAACCTGAAAATGCAAAATATCGCCAAAGTTGCCGTTGAAATTTCGCTGGATCGGGAGTTTGATTATCTTGTCCCGGATGAGCTGGTTTCCGTGGTGCGGGTCGGCGCGCGGGTCCTGGTGCCTTTCGGAAACAGAGTCACGCGCGGTTACGTGATCGGCCTGGCTGATCGCTCCGAGATAAAAAACCTGAAGGCAATTGCCGCCCTGGTCGGGGGCAAGCCGCTGCTCGGAGATAATATCCTGAAGCTGGCGCGCTGGATCAGCGATTATTACGCTTCCGCTTTTGAGCAGGCCATTCGTTCGCTCCTGCCCTGCGCGGTGCGGCGGCCGCAGGCGAAATTTCTTCAGCAAAAAACGGTAACGGTTGTCCCCGGAAAAATAAGAGACTTGGACCTGGTCAAACTGCGCGCGCGCGCCCCCAAACAGGCGGCCGCGCTTGAGCTTTTACTACCGGATAAGCAGGTGTTATTGACCGACCTGCTTGAGCGCTCCGGCGCGGGGCCGGGCGCGGTCAAAAGCCTTGAACAGAAGGGCGTCTTAAAAATAGCCAGCCGGGATTTACGGCGCGATCCGTTCGCCGGCCAGACCATTTTGCCGACCCAGCCGCTGAATCTTTTTCCCGAGCAGGCCGCCGCCCTGGATTTGGTTGAAAAATCAATTGACACTTTTTCGCCGCCGGTGGTTCTGCTGCACGGCGTAACCGGCAGCGGCAAGACAGAAGTTTATCTGCAGGCCATCGGGCATGTCCTTGAGCGGGGCAAGGGGGCGATCGTGCTGGTGCCCGAGATTGCGCTCACGCCGCAGACCGTGGAAAGATTCTGCGGGCGTTTCGGAGACAAGGTGGCGGTCTTGCACAGCCATCTTTCGGACGGCGAGCGGCACGACGAGTGGCACCGGATCAATGACGGCCAGGCGCGGATCGTGGTCGGCGCCCGCTCGGCGCTGTTTGCGCCGGTGGAGCGGCTGGGGTTGATCGTGGTTGATGAGGAGCATGAAACCAGTTACAAGCAGGGTGAGGCCCCGCGATACAATGCGCGGGACGTGGCGATAAAACGCGGCGAAATTGAGCGCTGCCCGGTCCTGCTTGGCTCGGCCACGCCGGCGCTGGAATCGTTTTATAACGCGCGCATCGGCAAATACGCGATCGCGCATCTTCACCATCGCGTTGACCGGCAGAAAATGCCGCGCATGAACATTATTGACATGCGGCTGGAAGCGGAACGCGAAGGCCGCGTGAACGTGTTTTCGCGTCCGCTGGTTGAGGCGATTCGCGAAAGGCTTGAACGGCGCGAGCAGACCATGCTGTTCCTGAACCGCCGCGGATTTGCCACTTCGGTCATTTGCCCGGCCTGCGGTTTCGTGGCGATTTGCGCTCAATGCAGTGTAGCGCTGACCTATCACCGCGCGGGCGAGGAATTGCGCTGTCATATCTGCGGCCGGGCGGAAAAGGTTCCGGACAAATGTGCCAAGTGCGGCGCTTTTGCCTTGAAATTCTCCGGCATCGGCACCCAGCGGATTGAATCAATCGTGCACTCGCTTTTCCCGAAGGCGCGCGCGCAAAGGATGGATGCCGACACCACCACCGCGAAACATTCGCATCGGAACATTCTCGGTGACTTCAAGACCGGCAAGATAGACATCCTGATCGGCACCCAGATGATTGCCAAGGGCCTGCATTTTCCCAACGTGACCCTGGTGGGGGTCATTTACGCGGATCACAGCCTGCATATGCCCGATTTCCGGGCCGCGGAAAGGACGTTTCAGCTTTTGCTTCAGGTCTCCGGCCGGGCGGGCAGGGGAGATATTGCCGGCGAGGTCATTGTCCAGACTTTTACGCCCTTTCACCCGGCGGTACAGGCCGCGCGCCGGATGGATTACGAGGGGTTTTGCGACCAGGAAGTTGAGTCGCGCCGCGAGCTTTTTTATCCGCCCTTTGCCCATCTGACCTGCATTACCCTGGAAGGCGCGCCGGATGAAATGATCGCCCTGGCCGCGAAACAATTAGCCGGCGGGTTAAAACCGCTGGTAAAACCCCCGGCCGTTCTTTCCGGTCCCATGCCGGCGCCGATCAGCATGGCCAGGGGCCAATACCGCCTCCAGATCATCATCCGTGCGCCTTCGGCGGCGGAGGTTTCCGGGCAGATAAAGCAGGTTTTGCGCGGGTTGAAATGCCCGCCGCAAGTGCGCATTGCGGTTGACGTGGACGCGCTGTCAATGATGTGACCAAAGCGGGCTATGCCCGCAACCCGGAGAAATCAACCACAGAGAAAAATGAGACACAGAGCTAAAGCCTTGCTTGAAATCTGGTTTTGCCTTCGGCAAAACTGATTTCAAGCAACCTCTTCTTCTCCGTGCCTGCCCTGCTAAGCGCTGGGGCGAAGCATGGGTCTCCGTGGTTCCGCCTGTGCGGATCCGCCGGGGCGGAGAATCCTTTTCTTGTTTTTTCCGCCAGGCGGATATCTGCCTATGGCATGATATAGTGGTACACGATTCGGGATTGCGCTGATAAATTCAGCGCCATCATTTTTGAAATACGGTCGGCGGTTTACCCGTCAAAATTGAAAATCGAGATAAGAAAAGAAGATACTACATCACCGCCAATTTCAGAATGCTTTGCTCGGCAATAAATGAAAAAATAGTTCCAAAACATTGATTATTAAGCCAGATATTCCTCAATGATTTCATTGGCCGCCTTGGGCATAATGCCCACGGCGCGGGCGAGGTCAATCACGGTGTAACGTTCGCGCATCTGGTGGCAGTTGAGCGCGGCTTCAAGGAACCGGGCGCGATCGCAGCCGATATCGGCGATACGATAAGCCGCGCCGGCCGTTTTCAGGCAATCCCTGATCCCGGCGGGGGTGCGGATTGATTGTTTTGCGAGGGCGCGCAATTCATCCCAGCAGTTTTTCTTTTTCAGTTGTTCAACGGCCCTGGCCGCTTTCGTTGTTTTGCGGGCGTACTCCTCCTCCACAACCGGCGCCAGCGACTGCCAGAAGGCGGCATTGACCGGTTCGGCCCGCAGGGTAAATTGAGGGGCTTCCAGGGCCAAAATGCGCTCATACAGCGCGCAGGCGAAGATGGTTCCCAAACCCACCTGGCGGCCGTGGTAATCATGGCCTAACCCCCGGGCGAGGGCGGTTGAATCAAGGGCGTGGGAGATCATGTGCTCGCCGCCGGAAGAGGGCGAGGAAGTGCCGGCGATGGTCATGGAAAGGCCGGAATAAACGAGGGCGTTGAACAAAGCGCCGATGGCTTCCGGTTTTTTTTGCAGAATGCCGCCGGGATTGTCCATGTAGGCCGGCTCTATCTCGGAAATCATGCGCGCGCAGAGCGGACAAAAATATTCGCCGAACAAAAGCTTGCTCATGCGCCAGTCCGTGATACTGACCGGCTTGGCGAGCACGTCGCCGAGCCCGGCGGCGGTGAGTTTATAGGGCGCCTGGTTGATGACGGAAGGGACCGCCATGATGACCAGCGGGCAGACGCCGTCCATGAGCCGTTTGACGCCTTTGACGGTCGGGGCGATATTGGCCGAGGAATAGCCGTTCATGGAGGCCGCGGTGGCGAGCGCGGCATAGGGTTTGCCGGTTTTGCAGGCGGCCCATTTGGTCAGGTCGCTGATGACGCCCGCGCCGGCGGCGATGTAAAAATCGCATTTAGGCAGGCGGTTGAGAACGTAATCAAGCGTAAAGTCGTCGCAGACCGGCTCCCTGCCGTTTTTGCCGTCGGGCACGATCAGGTTGGAGATGTACCAGCCCTGCGCGGCGAGCGCATCGTTCAGCGCTTTCCCGGCGGCTGCGAAGGTGCGCTGATCGGCGATGATTACGGTTGTTTTGCCGCGGAAATAACGGCTGAAAACGCCGGCGGCATCTTGCACGGCCGATTCGGAGTAGATGATTTCGCGGATCGGGACGGAATGAGTTTTTCCGCACTCGCAGGCGAAAGTTCGGCCGAGCAATTCAGAAGGATTCATTATGGAATTTTTTTCGCCGCAGAGGCGCAGAGTTTGCAGAGGTAGAACATTCTTTTTTGTTAAAAACAAAAACCATTCCTATCTCCGCGTTCTCCGCGCTAGCAAAGCGGGCGGTTAATTCTTATTTCAGAAATTCCCGCACCGAATCAAGCTGTTCAGAGCTTCCCAGGCAGTTATTTTTGTGGGCGATATATTTCGCGAATTCGGCCATGAAAATTTTGCCCGGGGGACGGAGGTCAAAGTTTTCCGGATGTTCCTTGAAATGTTCGCGGTGAACGCGGCACCAGACCAGGCGGCCGTCGGTGTCAATGTTGACCTTGGTTACGCCGAGCTTGGCGGCCTTGGCGAATTGTGTTTCATCAACGCCTCTGGCGCCCTTGAGTTGTCCGCCGGCGGCGTTGATGCGGTCCACTTCGTCCTTAGGGACTGAGCTTGAACCGTGCATGACGAGCGGGAACCCGGGCAGGCGTTTCTGGATGTCGGCGATGATTTCAAAATGGAGGCCCTGGCTGCCGGCAAACTTGTAGGCGCCGTGGCTGGTGCCGATGGCGCAGGCCAGGCTGTCGCAGCCGGAGCGTTTCACGAAATCCTCGGCCTGGGCCGGATCGGTCAGGTGGACCTGGTCTTCGGAGACGGAGATATGCTCTTCCACGCCGCCGAGCTGGCCCAGTTCCGCTTCAACGGAAATATTTTTGGCATGGGCGGCCGCGACAACGCGCTTGGTTATGGCGATGTTTTCTTCATAGGGCTTCATGCTGGCGTCAATCATGACCGAGCTGTAGAAGCCGCTGGCGATGCAATCCATGGCCGTTGTTTCGTCGCCATGGTCAAGATGAACGGCGAAGACGGCCTTGGGGAAGAGCTTGTCGGCCGCGCGGATAATGGCCTCCAACATGCTTTTATCGGTGTAGGAGCGGGCGCCCTTGGAAATCTGGATTATAAAAGGCGCCTTGCTGTCAAGATTGCCCTTGAACAAACCCATGGTTTGTTCAAGATTATTGATGTTATAGGCGCCGACGGCGTATTTGCCGTAAGCGTGTTTGAACAATTGATTGGTGCTGACTATCATTTTAATTTCTCCTGCCTGTTTAAAGTTCCTTTTGCCGCGAACTTCTGTTTCCAGTAGTTATATAAAAACATTCGCCAGCCGTCAAATGTTTTTGATCTGGTATTACAAATGAATTTCAATGCTGACGATCTGTTTGGGTTTGCAGGGAATGGCGACCACGTTCTTTGTTTGCAGGGCGAGCCGTTTCAAGCGCTTTTCCGCAAGATTGATGCGGTAAGCCTGTCTGACTTTCCGCGCAAAAACGAACCTGGCCGCAACCGTTTTTGCGCCTATATTCCAGGCGCGCACAATCAGGCAATCCCGATCCTCGGCTTTCTTGACCGCGGAAAGAATCATGGCGGCCGGTTCAATTGAGAGTAAAGACGCGCTTTCCGGAAGCGATTGGTTTTGAGACGGAATGACGGAACGGTTGCCCTCAAACGCCGGCGCCGTAATGGGCAATGTCAGGCAGCGCACGGGATGGAGAAAATCCATGACCTCGCGCCAGCCCTGGCAATCCTCCCAGTCGCCATCATGGGGAACAAGGCAGTAACGGAAAACATGTTCGCCCGGGCATTGCGCGCCGGGAGCGGGCAAACTCGGCCCGGCATCGTTGTTGCGCGTCTTAATGTCCGGTCTTGAAAGCCAGCCGACCGCGCGCAGAAGAGTTACGGCGATGGTCCGTTCGCCGTCATCCTTGACTTCATATTCATGAAGTCCGGCGCCGCATACCAGCAGGCCGCCGTTCTTATCCGCGACATCAACAAATCCATCCATCGGATGCCGCGAAGGAGGATCTTCCACCGAATTCGGGCCGCGTTTTCCCGCGGCAATGGGTCGCCGGACAACGTCAAATGCCCCCAGCGCCTCGGAGAAGGAAGCTTTGCGCGCGCCGCTTGGAAAAAGGACGCGTAGATTATGATCCTGAGCGTTGTTAATGAAACGGGTGGTGAAATCAACCCGCCGGGATACCGCATCCAGGGTGGCGACGGTCTCCAGCAGGCAATTGACAGTTTCCGTAGAACGGCCCTTTCTTTCGGCGTCTATGGCGCGGGGCAGAGGCAATTCCGTGCGTATTTTGAAACCCGCCATGAGCGGTTCCATCCGCACCGGTTCCCAGGCATGAGGAATTTTATCGCTGTTGACGGCCGAGTCTTTCTCGGGAGGCGCATAGTTGTATTCATCGCCGACATCCGCCATATTTTCAAAGGCGTTAAGTCCTGACCAGCGCCGGATGGTTTTTTTATCAAAGACCTGGAACGTGCCGTCGGCGGCCAACTGCAGACGCAGGTGTTTGTTTTCCACATAATTTTTCCCGCATGACAGCTTGCCGGCCGGGGCGGCATGTTTCGGCGCCTTGCCGTTCCGCGCCTGAAACGCGGCGTAACCGAACGCCGGCACCCCGGCCGCATCAATGAGAACGCGCTGGCGCCTGACCGGCTCCCAGTAAGGATACAACCTGTCGTGAACATGGGTTTTATTTTCCGCCGCGGCCGAGAGGGGAACCGCAGGAACCACCTTGCCCTTATGGTCAACAAGATGAAATTCGCCCTTGAACCCTGCCGGCAAATCAACGGCGATTTCCGCGCATCCCGAACGCCGGCGTGCGAGCGGATTGAAGACCACGACGCTGCGGACAACATCCGGTGTTCCTTTGAGCGGCAGCAAGGCGGCGATATGAGTGAGCGCCCTGCCGACAAGATATTCGCCGAGGTCTTCCGCCCAGGCAAAACGCGTCATCATCTGTTCATGGACCGGATCAACGCTGCAGCCGCAGATGGAGTCATGCGGATGATTCTGCAGAAGGTATTTCCACGCCTGCCAGAGAAGTTTCCGAGGATAGGAAACGCCGGCCAGCCACGCCGCGGCGGAGGCTGGTTCGGCCCATTTTTCCAGAAGATTCTGGACGGCGTGATTGCGCTGCTTCAGATAGTTCCGCGCTGAAAGAACGCCGTAGAGCAGCGGCGCAAACTCGCCGTTCTGGCGCAGTTCGCCGCGCACCAGCGGCCTGCGTCCGGAACGCCTGTTGGCGAGGCGGATAAAATTCTCCATGGTCGTATGAATAAAACGGTATCCCGGAAATGCGCCATGGAGCCGCCGTAAAATATTCGTGATTTCAAATTCCGGCATAAGATGATCAGTGCCGTTCATCAGCAGCACATGCGGAATGGTTGACCAGGGCGTTGTTTTTTTCAGCATGTCCCGGACGATTTGCGCGCATTTTTGCGGATTGTCGGCAAAAAGATTGAGCCAGGCGCCGTTCCCGTAGCCGCCGGGCAGGTAATAGGCGAAGACCCGGCTTCCATCGGGTGATTCCCATATAAATTCCGAGGTTTTGCGGCCGGTGGCGCCGGCGTAACCCCGCATGAAAATGAAATTGTCCAGGCCGAACCCGCGCAGGATCTGGGGCATTTGGGAGATGTGGCCGAACGGATCGGGTACATAACCGGCTTTCATGACGCGGCCGAATTGTTCCGCCAAACGGTGCCCCAGCATAAGGTTCCGGATGGTGGCTTCGCCGCTGACCAGGAATTCGTCCGGCAGAATATACCAGGGGCCGATGAGGAGGCGGCCTTTCCTGACCAGCGCTTCAATTTCCGCGCGGCGTTCCGGGCATACTTCCAGATAATCCTCAAGCACGACCGTTTGCGCGTCCAGATGAAAAGTCCGGTAATCCTTGTTTTTGGGGAGTGAATCAAGGAGATGATCCATAAGCTGCACGAGCCTGGTCCGGTATTGCTGAAACGGCAGATACCATTCGCGGTCCCAGTGGGTATGAGATATGGTATGGACGGTTATTGCCTGTTTCTGGCGCATAAAGTTCCTCCGATTAATTTTGATTTTAAAAACTATAAGCTGTTCCGTTCAGTGTCAGATGCTACGCGCGCGTCTGGAAAACGGAATGCCAATGCCTGCAAATCATTTGACGAATCCTGCAAATGAGGTCTCAAAGGGGCGAGGGAGTTTTATCGTTCTGCGCTTCCGACGGGGTTTTTCCGAAGGCCTTTTTGAAAGCCCGGGAAAAATGAAACTGGTTTTCAAAACCCAGATAGTCGCTCACTTCCTTGACCAGCATGTCCGTGGATTTCAGCATCCGCATGGCGCGGTTCAGCTTGACCTGCCGGAAAAGGCGCGCCGGCGAGCAATGCAGTATTTCCCGGCACTTGTGCGCCAGGGAGCTTTCGCTGACGCCAAGCGCCGAAGCCAGTTCGCCGACATTCAATTTCCGGGTCAGTTGTTCGTTGATAACTGAAACAAGGCTGGCGGAAAAAGATGCTGCGCGCGAGGTCGCCACATAATAATCCGAGAGGATCTCCCGGGGAACCGCCCGGATCATGCGGTAAAAAAACTCCAGCACCAGCGCGTCCTGGATATGCGCCGAAACAAAATCGCCGGCGCGCGATTCCCGCCTGATTTTTTCTATCAGGGGCAGAAACTCCTCCCGCTTGGCGGCAAAGCGCTGTTTTTCCACCGGGGTACCTTCGCGGAAAATGGATGCCGGCGCGCAGGACGCCGGGTTGAGGCTGAATCCCAGCCCGAAATAACGGAGATATTTTCCGTCAAAAATATCCGTATGCCAATCGCCGGGCTTGATGACGAGCAATCCGTTCCTGCCGAGCGTAAAATCAATCCCGTTATGAAGGCACCGGTAAACGCCCCGGTCCACGAAGATAATCTCGTAATTCACGTGCTGATGCCGTGGAATAACGCGGGTTGCCCTCGCTTCTGTAATTGTCGCGCGTTCAAACACGGGCCGAACCGCGGAGGGCCGCGTTACGTTGCGGATCATTCCCGTTTCAGGCGTCATGCGGGTTCTTGCCGACATGTCAGAAATCTCTTCTTTTCTTCATAGTCTGCGGCCTGCGGGCATTTATGCGACTGATGCGAACATATAACTTCCTGTAATTATTTTCAATAAAAAGCTTGATATTTCAGAAAAGTTGCTATACATATAATTGACAGAGAGCTTATATCCTGTTTTTCCGTAAAGCGGCAGGGCCAATATGAATCGTGCCGAATCAAAAAATCCGACGCTTTCAGGCAGCGATATTATTTTTGATTGCGGGCGCTGCGGCAAAAGCCTGGCGATTGATTGCCGGGGGGCGGGGCTTAATATCAGCTGTCCGCATTGCGACAGCGAACTGGAAGTGCCCATTCCGGAAGGATTTGACCTGGCCGAGCTTGACAAGGAGATTTCCGAATCAATCTCCTCCGGAAAAACAGCCGCGGCGCCGGCGGCTGCGGCGCATTCATCCTCCTCCGCTTTGTCCGGAGAAGCGGCCGCGCCCGGGACGGAGGGGGAAAACATCCGCATTCCGGAGCGGTTTTCCTCTGTTCAAAGAGACGATATGCTCAATTCCGTCCGCGCCGTGCGCAAACTGCTGGACGACCTGCGCGTCGCGCTGGATGAATTGGGCGGGAAAATTGAATCCTTGGATTTTCCGCCGGCGCCGCCTGCGGATGCCAGCCAACGGCGCCCGCCTCCGGTCTGAATCAGCGCGCCAGGACGGGGGCGAGCGTTTTTTTCAATTCGCCCTCCAAGTCGCGGCCCGTATAACGGCGCAGGCGCTCCCTTTGCCCTGAAATAATTCCGGCGCGCAACTCTCGGTCGTTCAATATTTTCCCCGCCATTTCCGCCGCCTCGTCCCAGTTTTTTTCCCGGAAGAGAACGCCTGCGCCGGCGAGAGTTTCCGGCACGGCGCCGGCCGCGTAGGCCATGACGGGCAGGTCGTGGACCATGCTTTCCAGGAGGGGGATGCAGAAGCCCTCGTGTTCGCTCATGCACAGGAACAAATGCGCCCCCGCGTAATAGGCGTTCAGTTCCTGCTGGTTGACGCTTCCGGCAAAAACACAGTTCCGGATATCCAGCCGCCGCGCCAGGGCCTGCACCAGCGCCTGGTATCTTTCCAGGCCGGTATATGAGCCCACGTGGATGAAGCGCGAGTTCTTTTCCAGGGTTGACTGGAAGTAATGAAAGGCGCAGAGCAAATCTTCAATCCGTTTGTTGGGCGCGCCGCGGCCGACAAAAAGCACATTGGTTTTGCCGTCGGCCAGGGAGCGCAGAACGCCGCGGTCGGGGCTTGATTTTAAGGCGGAGGCGTCAAGAATGAGGGGGAGAATTTGCGCTGGGCCGTATCCCATGCTTTTCAATTCGTCCGCGTTGAACCGGCTGACGGCCATGACGATTTCGGCGGCGCCGGCCAGTTTTGCGGCCTGTTGTCGGCCCCAGGCCAGGTCGCGCGCGATCTGTTCGTGAATTCCGCGGAAATATTCCGGGGGGGTGATGTTGTGATAAATGATGGCCCGGCGGCATTTCAGGGCGGCGAAGAGATCGTTCACGGCCGAGCCGATTGAGAGATGGAGCACGGCCAGGTCGCCGGGTTTCAGGATAGTTTCCGCCAGGGCGGCGTCGTAAGTTTGAGGGCGCAACTGCGGCAGGACGCGGTGCGGTTCGCAGAAGATATGCGATTCATATCCCCAGGAGCGGAAAATTTTCCGCAGGAGCACGGCCTCGTTGCTGATGGCGTCGCCTTTCGTGAAACCGGCCGTGAATTGATGGATCGCCTTCACTGTTTATTCACCGCCGGGGCGCGGAGGGCGCCGAGGTGAAACGAAGTCTTATTTGATTGTTCAGAATATTCATACGCAAATAAATTCCTATCGTTGCGAACTCTGTGTCGCAAGCGAAGCGGGCGGGTAAAATTTCTCCGCAAATTGGTCCAGAGCCGCGCAAAATTTGCTTTCAATATTCTTCCAGTCATATTCGCGCAAAACATAATCCCGTCCGGCGCGCCCCATGCGGTCGCGCAGATTGCGGTTGCCGGCCAGCAAAAGAAGCTCCTCCTCAAATTCGGGGTAAGAGGCGAACCACAATCCGCCGTTGCTTTTTCGGCAGTGGTCATGGTTGACGGCGCAGCGGGCATGGACCAGGGCCGGCGTGCGGGCCAGCCATGATTCCAGCAAAACGATGCCGAAGCTTTCATTGACGGAGGGATGGCAGAAAGCAACGGCCCCGGCCATGGCCGCGCGCTTCTTCTCCTCCGCCACAAATCCCAGGTCAAGAATATGGGGCTCCAGGCCGGGGGGGGGGTCAATCCGGCCGGAGCCGGTGAAAACCATTTTCAGGGCGGTTTTTTGGCGTTGGCGGAAGAGGGAGAAATAATCAAGGAGGAGCGGGATGCCCTTGCCCGCCTCGCGCCGGCCGGAATAAATGAGATAGGGCTCATGAAAATCATGTTTTTCGGCAAAAAGCTCCGGCGGCGCTTCAAAAAAATCCATGCCCATGCCAACCACGGCGCATTTTTCCGCGGGCAGGCCGTAAAGCTTTTGCCCCAGGTCCATTTCCGGCCCGGAGTTGAACATGATACCCGCGGCGTCCCTGAACATTTCCCGGAAAGAGCGCGCATAGGCGAATCCCTCGTCGTGGAGACAGGGCGCCAGGATGGTTTTTGCCGGGCGGATTCGCGCGGCAAAATACGAGAGGCCGAAAAGGTAGGGGCCGATGATTATCCAGTCGCAGTTATCGGCCTCTCGGCGCAAATAATCGCACAGGGCGCGGCTGTTGACGCTGTTAACCAGCCACGTTTTTTCGTCTTCCAGGCTATAAATTCCCCGGCGGCTGATGGCATCCTGAACGCGGAGGAAAGCGCCGATATCCCGGTCTTCATCCACCCGGAAGAAATGGACGTCAAGTCCGTCAATATTCCGCGCGCCGCTTTCCAGTTCGTTGCGCCAGGTGAAATGATCGCGGGCGCAGGTGGTCAGAAAGGTGACTTTGAACCCCATGGCCCGGGCGTGTCGGGCCGAAGCTTTCAGCAGCGTTTCGGCCCCGCCGACGGTCGGGCCTTCGGCGAAACGGGGGGAAACAAAAATCAATTTACCGTCTTGCATAGATTTTTTACCGCCGCGCGGAGGACGCAGAGTTTTTATTATTCAGCTCTCTGCGATCTCTGCGTCTTTGCGGTGCAGTTTGCTTGGGTCAGATGTGGTCAATTTACGTTCCAGCGCTTCAATCCGCGCGCGGTATTTGCCGTCCAAGCTTTCCAGGGCCGTTACCAGCAGGCCGTTGATCTGGTTCTGCTGCGACCAGAGACGGTAAGTGTAGAATTTCAGCGCATTCCAGATGATTTTTTTAAGAACGACCAGCAGGCCGGATCCGAAACGCCGCTTTTCGCGGATTTCAAAATCATTGATATCCACGAAGACGGCGTCGCGCAGGCACTCCAGGTAATATTTCAGAAAACTTTCGTCATCGCTCATGTTGACCAGGTTGGCCATTTCGGCGCGCGCGACGCGCAGGTCGCGGTAAACCCCGCGCGCGGTTTTGGCGGCTACGGCCGTTTTGATTTCCGCCATGATTTTCCCGGCGTTGACTTTTTCCGCTCCGATTTCAAACTGCGGTTTTTTTTCTTCAGCATTCATCGGGTTGTTTTCCGTAAACCATGGTCCGGCGGCGGATCAGACCGCATCCGCCGAAATTGGGCGGCCGACTCCTCAAAAAGCGCAATTCAGTGGCAACCCGCAGGGAGAAATCATTATGGCGGCCAGCACTCCGATGGCCTCCGTTGACATAATGCGTTGCACAACCCAACTTTCAGGCGATCTCAATTATTTTGCGGAATTTGCCGGAAAACGCTTCCACTCCGGATGCGGTTATGCGCGCGCCGGTTTCCCAGCGCAGGCCGTATTGCGGGCAGTAGAGGAAAGTGTCAACCTGGAAGGTCATATTTTCGCGCAGCGGGTAAGTTGAGGTTGTTTCCATCCAGGGACGTTCCACTTCCATCATGCCCAGGCCGTGGCAGGGGCCGTAGAGCAGGTTTTTTTCATAACCGCGTTTTTTGACAAACTCAAAAAAGCTGGCGGCGACCGTGCCGGCGGGCACGCCGGCCTTCATCCACTCCATGGTTTTGACATGAGCTTCCAGGCCGAAGGCGACCAGGTCGCGCATTTTGGCGTCCATTTTGCCCATGCAGATCGGAACTCCGATGCTGGGTGAATATCCGCCAACCCGGGCGCCGATGTTCAGCTGGACAAGGTCGCCCTGCTGAATTACGCGGTGTCCCGGCCGGCCGATGGCATGGGAACTGTTGGGGCCGGAGAGGACATAGGTGGGGTGCGCCTCGTACTCGGCGCCGTTCCGGTAAAACGATTCCTGCGCCAGGCCGACCGCCTGAAGCTCGGTCATGCCGGGGCGAATGTGGTCAAGCACGTCTGCCACGGCCAGGTCGGAAATGCGGAAGGCCTCCCGGAGCATGGCAATTTCCGGTTCGCTTTTGATCATGCGCATTTCATACATGATGTCGTCGGCCCTGATGATTTCGGCGTTCGGCAGAGCCTGGCGCATGGCCTCATAAATGGTAACGGGCATGGCGGTGTAACCGGCGACGCCCAGCCGTTTGACGCCCTTGCCGTTGTTGGCGGATTTGAAGATGTCCTCAAATTTATCCAAAGTTATTCCGGGATAATTCGGCTCGGCCGATTCGCGGTAATAAAGGATTTTTTTGATGTCCTTGATCACGCTGTGGTCGCGCGCGAAAGTCTCGCTTTCCGGTCCGATCAGCAGGGTGGCGTCTCCCTCGGCCGGGATGAAGACGCCGGCGCTTTCAAAGATGGGCCAGTAGTCGGAAAAATATCGCACGTTGGCGAATTCGGCCTCGTCGCTGTGGACGAGCAGGGCATCCAGCTTGCGTTCATTGATTTTGCGCCGAGCTTCGGTATGGCGCCGTTTGAACTCTTCAAGAGATATTTTATTCATTTTCATTTTTTTTCTCCGGATGCCTTGATTTTACTTCCGCCTTTCCCGCGGCGCGGCAAACGCCGGATAAACTCCGCGCGGGAATATGGTTATTTCCTGATTTTCTGCCATAATATGTCGTTTGTTTCAAGCTATTTCCTTGAAGGGGCCTCAGCCGCTGATATATTCCTGCCATTCCGGTTCATTGACGAAAACCCAGCGGTAATAATCAATCCGTTCCAGTTTCAAGGCGGCGGCTTCGTCAACGATGATGGTGCAATGCGGGTGGAGCTGGAGGGCCGAAGCCGAGATCATTGAGGTGATGGGGCCTTCAACCGCCTTGGCGATGATCGCGGCTTTGGCCTCGCCGGTCGCCAGGAGAACGCAGCGCTTGCTTTCCAGGATGGTTCCCACGCCCATCGTGATGGCGCGGCGCGGCATATTGGCGGGACTGCTGAAAAACTGCGCGTTTTGCCGGATGGTGTCGGGGGAAAGCGCCTTGACGCGCGTGCGGGAACGCAAGGCGGAAAGCGGTTCGTTGAAGCCGATATGGCCGTCCTGCCCTATTCCCAGAAGCTGGAAATCAATGCCGCCGCTCCGTGCGATTTTTTCTTCGTAACGCGCGCATTCCGCGGCCAGATCTTCGGCTTTGCCGTTCGGCAAATGCGTGTTTTCAGGCTTGATATTGATCTTGCTGAAAAGGTGTTGGTTCATATAAAACCGGTAGGAAGTCTGTTCGTCGCCGGAGAGGCCGACGTATTCATCCAGGTTGAAGGTCCGGCATCCGGAAAAATCAAGGCCTTCCTGGCGATGCATTGCGGCCAGCATCTCATACACCCGTTCCATGGTGCGGCCGGTGGCCAGGCCGAGCACGAGGTCCGGCTTGGAGCGGAGGGCGCTGGCTATCAGGCGCGCAGTCAGGAGGCAGGCGCCGTCTTTATCAGGCCTGATGATTGCTTCCATTTTTCAATCAGTGGTATTCCCCGGCGTTTTGCGGATTTGACAGCATGACTTTGGCCGCCGGCAGTTTTTTGCCCAGCTTTTTGATTTCATCCATGGGCTTGGCCAGCGGCAGGGCAACCTGTCCGCCCTGGATCATGGAGCGGCAAAACGCCATCATGATTTCAAAGCCCTGGTAGGCGCTCTCAAAATTGCACGGATGAATTTTCCGGTCGTCGTCAAGCCAGTCGGCGATTTCCTGGATATAAGGCGGCATATCAAGTTCATAATTCATGCAACCGGGTCCGTTTTGGGCGCCGCCGTTTTTGGTAACCGCCCGCCAGCCGCTCCCGGTCAGGACTTCCGCAAATCCTTCTGTTCCCTGGGCGCCGATGCGGCATTTGCGCCACCAGTAGTCAACTTCGGGCACGTCGGGGGCGCCGGCGCCGCATTCAATGATGCCGCGCACGCCGTTTTTGAACTGGACAAAGCCGGCGATATAATCCGGGGAGGGGTGGGCATCGGCGAGCTTGCCGCGTCCGGCGGCCTGGGCCATGACCCATTCGGCCCCGGCCTGATCGTTAAACCAGCGGGTATAGTCAATCAGGTGGCTCAGCATATGCATCATCCAGCCGGAGGCCGTGCCGTAGACCGTGTGCACGCGGCCGAGCGCGCCGGAAGCGATTATTTCCTTCACTTTGCGGTAATGTTCGCCATAGCGGTGCTGGTGGCTGACCACGGCTTTGACGCCCTTTTTGTCCAATAACTTTTTGATTTTCATGCCCTCGGCGCTGGTGAGCGCAACCGGTTTTTCAAAGGCGATCAGCTTGGCCTTGCCCTTGACGGCCAGCTTGATCATATCCAGCCGCAGTTTGGGGAGCGTGCAGAAACAGAACACGTCCGGTTTTGCTTCCTTAATCAGGGTTTCGGCGTTTGGGCCGGTTCTTGGATTGCCCAGTTTGGCTGCGGCGGCCTGCAGGCGGTTTTCATCTATGTCGCAGATGGCGGAAATTTCAAACCGGCCGTTGGCGAGGAAAGTCTGGGCGTGATGCATGCCGCGTTTGCCCATGCCGACGATCATTACGCGATATTTGCTGCTCATTTTCTTATCTCCCTTTTAACGGTTTTTAAAGATTAACGCTGAACCTGTTTCGTATTTAATCCGACAGAAACATAAAGGGAAAACGCAGTCTTGGCAAGCAGATTTCAAGGCCGGCCTTACGGCGGGCCGGGCCTTCGGTGCAAAGAAATGAAAATGCCCCCGATCCTCCGATCTTTACCTGGATAATTTCAGAATCATCTCCGCAACCTGTTTGCGGAAGGCAAAGAGCGCGTGCGGGTCCTTGTTATAGTGGTAAGTAAAGACAATCAATTCCGGCGGAATGGCCAGCAGCTTTTTCGCGGCCTCAATATCTTCAGCGGACATATTCTTTGATTTTTCAATGGCGTTTTTAAGGAGATGAATATATTCAAAGTCTTCAATCCCGTCCGTCATGCATTCCAGGCGGATGGAAGGCAGGGGCCCGTTCTCGCCCGGGTAGACAACGTAACCATCGCCATTCCATTGCCCCGGGCTGGTCAGGCCTGATTCCGCCGGCCATTTGTCAAATCCCTTCGGCCAGTGCATGCCGCACCAGAAGAACGTGGCCGGGGTCATCTTGAATTTCCAGATCATGAGGTAAAAAATACGGATGTCAATTGAAGGCCGGTCCAGCAGAACATCGCTTGGATATTCATAAAACGGGCGGTAATATTCAAGGCGCACCGGTATGCCGCAGCGGTACCACCAGACTTCCTGGCCGCCGGCAAGCTGGTTGCGGATTGCCTCCATGTCGTTGGCGGGCATGGAAGACCACCATATGTCCACGGCGCCGTACAGGCCGGGGTGGGGGCTTTCGGCCATGAAAATTTTCAGGTCCGGAACCGTTGCGCGGATTGCCTCCGAATCCCTGCGGAAAGCGGGGTAATCCCGCGGATGCGGCTCATCCTTGTAGCCGTAAATCATGGCCTTGTCAAGCCAGCCCTTTTCATTCAAATAATCGCAGTATTTTTTCAGTGCTTCGCCCTTGAGGCGCGGGATTTGAAAACGGCTCAGGCCGTGTTCAAATCCGTTTTCCAGGTCTTTGGTTGCCGCGGAATAGTCATTGGATTTATAATGCGCGTTTCCCAGGTCCAAAGGATTGATTTTATGGTCAAGGAAATATTCGGCATAGACGCGGTGCATTTCCAATTCGCGATCCTTGCCGTATCTCTTGCCGCAGTTGGCGGAGGAAAGCCAGGTGCAGGTCTGAACAATCTGTTCCTTTGGCAGGGTAAAATCCCAAACCTCAACATTCACGTTGATTTTGAACGGCTCCGTGTTTGTTCCGGATATGGTCAAAATGCCGCGGTAAGCGCCGGCCGGGATATCCGCCGGCGAGCGGATTTCTATCCAGAAAGCCCTGGTCTCCGCGGGCGGCACGTCAACGGCAGTCATGGGAACCAGCGGGTCCGGCCACCAGCCCTTGTGCGCGACCGGATAACAGGCATTGGTGGTTTCCACGTATTCAACGTTGAATATTTTTGCCGAATCTTCTGGAAATCTTTGTCCGGCGTCGTTGACGAGCGGAGTCAGAGCAGCCGTCATGCCGCAGAGTGTTTTGTCCTTGAGCGGCAGAACGGCGACTTGAAATGATTCCCTCTCGTTTTTGGCCAGGGAGATGGAAACATTTGAGGAAATGTTTCCCTTGAACCAGTATTTATCCTTGAACATTTTATGAAGGGAGTGTTCCGTGCCGCAGACATAATCCAGGGATTGGGCCGCAATGTTGCCGGCGGAACAGAATTTCTCCAGCCCTGCCTCAAAATAATCCTTCTGGTCGCCAAGTGTAAGTTCCCAGTGGTCGGGCGACTTGAAATATTCCTTGTCGCGGTCAATTGCGCGGAGCGAGGTGGACAGCAGGAGAATGCAGACGAAGCAATTAAATAACGTTCTTGTTTTCATATTAGTGTTTGGTTCTGCAGTAATGGCCCAAAAGGTTTATATCCGATAAAACCGCTATTCATCCTGTTTTGCAGGGGCGCCGCTTGACGACGCCCTCCGGGCGGGCTTCGAAGAGCGAAGCCCCTACATGGATTGTCCTGCCGAATGACACACCTAAATACACGTGCAATGATAAGAATATTTGAACAGAAGGCAATAATGGAAATAAAAAAATAGCAGGGCGAATCCACGTGGGACTCGCCCTGCCTTTCAGAATCTGTCCTTCAGAAGAAATTAGGCTGTCAACAGTTCTGCTTGTCCCATTCCAGTACCTTTTCAATCACATGCCCGATTTCCGCGTCGGTCAGTTCCGGGAACATGGGCAGGGAAACACAGGCCGCGGCGTTGTATTCCGCGTTGGCGATTTCACCCGCAATCCTGGCCTGTTTGCCCCAGGGGTATCCCTCCTGCTGATGGATGGCGATGGGGTAATGGCACTTGGCGTCAATACCGTTTTCATTCAGGAATTTCAGCATGGCATCGCGCTGCTCCGTCTTCTTCAACTCAATGACGTACAGATGGTAAATATGTCTGTAACCGGGTTTTTCATACGGCAGCGTAAACGACCTGGCGTTTTGCAGGGCCGCGGTGTATTTCGCCGCCAGTTTGCGGCGCTGATCGTTCCACCCGTCAATATGTTTAAGCTTTGCGCTCAGGATGCCGGCGTGCAAATCATCCAGCCGGCTGTTGTAACCCATGCTGTGGCAGGAACGTTTCTCGGAGCCATGATTGCGCAATTTGCGGGCAATCCGGTCAATTTCCGGGTCATTGGTTACAATGGCGCCGCCGTCGCCGAAAGTGCCCAGGTTTTTCTGGATAATGAAGCTGGTGGTGGCCGCTTTGGAAAGTTCACCGATTTTAAAGGTGTCGCCGCGCGCGCCAAAAGCCTGGGCATTGTCCTCCACGATGAACAGGTTGTGCTTGTCGGCTATTTTCCTGATGGCCGGCATGTCCGCGCACTGGCCGTAGAGGTGCACGGGAACAATGGCCTTTGTGCGGGGCGTGATGGCGGCTTCAATTTTGGAGGGATCAATGCATTTGGTTTTGGGATCGCAATCCACAAACACGACGGTGGCGCCGGTGAACCAGATGGCCTCGGCGGTGGCGAAAAAGGTGTTGGGGTGGGTGATGCATTCATCGCCCGGGCCGATGCCGAGCGCGAGGAGGGAAAGCCAGATGGCATCCGTGCCGTTGCCGGTTCCGACGGCGTATTTCGTGCCGCAGTATGCGGCCAGTTCCCGTTCAAACTGCTTGAGCATAGGGCCCATGACATACTCGCCGCTTTCCAGGACTTTGCTTATGTTGGCGTCAATTTCGTTCTTGATGTTGTGGTACTGCCGCACGTGGCCGTAAAAAGGAACTTTCATTTTATCCTCCCATGCATGTGTTTTTGTTCTGAAAAACGCGTTGATTCTAGCCTGGTTTAGCGATAAAGCAAGCGGTTTTTTTAAATGATTTTGAGGCGGACGATTCCGCGCTTGCCGGCCTGGAGAATGTTTTCATCGGCGACGGCGATTTCGGCGTTGACGTCCGTGATTTTCCGCCCTTCAATTTTCACGGCGCCCTGTTGGACCAGGCGGCGCGCGGCGCTTTTGCTTTCCGCCAGGCCGGCGGCGGCGAGCAGGGCGACAATCCCCGCTTTGCCGTCCTTGAGGCTTGCGGCGGGAATATTTGCGGCGGGAATGGCGTCCGGCAATTTATGGCCGCTGAACACGCGGGCAAATTCTTCCGAGGCCGCCCGGGCCGCGTCCCGGCCGTGGAACATGGCCGTGATTTCGCGGGCCAGTTCGTCCTTGAGCTCGCGCGGATGGCGTTTGCCGGCGGCCATGGCTTCCCGCAGGCTTTGCACCTCAACATCCCGCCGGCAGAGCACGAGCGAAAAATAGCGCCACATGAGTTCGTCCGGAATGGACATGACTTTTCCGAATATTTCCCGCGCCGGCTCGGTGATGCCGATATAATTGCCGAGGCTTTTGCTCATTTTTTTCACGCCGTCCAGTCCTTCCAGGAGGGGGAGGGTCATGATTACCTGCTGTGCGCATCCGAAAGATTTTTGCAGGTCGCGGCCGATCAGCAGGTTAAAGAGCTGATCGGTCCCGCCGACTTCAACGTCGGCTTCAACCATGACCGAATCGTATCCCTGAATGATGGGGTAGGTGAATTCAACGATTGAAATGGGCAGGTTTTCGCGGAAGCGCTTCTGAAAATCTTCGCGTGCGAGCATCTGGGCCACGGTCAGGCGCGCGGACAATTTGAGCACGTTGTCAAAGGTCATGTTCGCGAGCCATTCGGAGTTGAAATGGACCTCGGTTCGGGCCGGGTCCAGGATGCGGCGCACCTGCTCCTGGTAGGTCTTGGCGTTCGCGGTTACCTCTTCGCGCGCGAGCGGCTTGCGGGTCTCGGAGCGGCCGGAGGGATCGCCGATCATGGCGGTGAAATCGCCGATGATAAAAACGACGGTATGGCCCAGGTCCTGGAACTCGCGCAGCTTTTTCAGGGCTACGACGTGGCCGACATGGATATCCGGGGCGGAAGGATCGGCGCCGTATTTAACGCGCAGCGGCCTTTGGCTGGCGATTGAATTTTCAAGCTTGCGCCGCAGTTCTTCTTTTGAAACCAGATTGACCGTCCGGCCGGCGATAATTTCAAGCTGGCGCTCGGCATCCATATTGTGCATCTGTGTTTTGCGCGCGGCAAAATGTTATTCAATTAAAACATGCAACAGTTTTGCGGAGAAGTTTTTCCGGAGGCGGATCAGCCTCCGGCGGAAACAGCCCGGCCAGCCGTTTGTTTTGGATGGCGCCGTTTTAGCCTTGGGCGGAAAAAGGTTTGATTTGCGCGCGCCGCCGGTTGCCCGGCGCGGCCCGTTCAACGCGGCGCAACTCTACGCCCGCTTCAACCTTCTTGTTTGCCGGTTTCCGGGGTTTTGTCCTTTTTTTCGCCGGGCCGCCATTCCTTGACTTCTCCGGCAACGCCGAAGGCTTCATCAAAGGCGCCGGCCAGGTCAACGATATCTTCGCCAGGTTTCAATCCGGCCAGCATTTCTTCCTTGACCTCAAACTCTTCCTCGGGCACGGAGGCGGCCTTGATGCTCAGAACGATGCGGCGTTCAATCTGGTCTATTTTAATGACCCGCGCCTTGACCTGCTGTTCCGGGTTGATGGCGCCGCCGGGTTTGCCGTTTTTATCGTCGCTGATTTGCGAGACCGGCACCAGGCCTTCAAAGCCCTCTTCAATCTGCACGAATGCGCCGAAGGAGGTCAGCTTGGTGACGGTTCCCTCAACCATCTGGCCGATTTTGTACTTTGAGGCGATGGTCGTCCAGGGATCGGCCTGGGCCTGTTTCAGGCCGAGGCTGATGCGCTGATTTTCGGGGGAGACTTCAAGGACAATAACCTCAACCTGGTCGCCTTTTTTCAACAGCTCGGACGGATGTTCAACCTTTTTGGTCCAGGACATATCGGAGACATGGATCATACCGTCAATGCCTTCCTGCAGTTCCACAAAGGCCCCGTAAGAGGTAAGATTCTTGACGGTGCCCGCGATCCGCGAGCCGACCGGGTAATGTTCACGGGCCTGTTCCCACGGGTTGGCGGTTGTCTGGCGTATGCCGAGGGATATTTTCTGTTCCTCGCGGTTGATATTGAGGACGACCGCGTCCACTTCGTCTCCGACGGAAAGCACGTCGGAAGCGCGGCCGACGCGCTGTATCCACGACATTTCGGAAATATGCACGAGTCCCTCAACGCCCCCTTCCAGCTCCACAAATGCGCCGTAGGGCATCAAGTTGACCACCCGGCCGTGCACGCGGCTGCCAACCGGATATTTCTGCTCAATATTATCCCAGGGATTGGGCGTTTTTTGTTTCAGTCCGAGCGAAACCCGTTCCTTTTCAAAATCAATGTCAAGAATCATGACTTCAACCGAGTCGCCGACCTTGAGTATTTTTGAAGGATGGCTGGTCCGTCCCCAGCTCATGTCGGTAATGTGCAGGAGGCCGTCCAGGCCGCCGAGGTCAATGAAGGCGCCGAAGTCGGTGATATTTTTGACCGTTCCGGTGCGCAACTGCCCGATTTTTATATCCATCATTATGCTTTTCCGCTTCTCGCGCCGGCGCTGTTCAATCAGTTCGCGGCGGGAGAGGACGATGTTGCGCCGGCTGCGGTCAACCTTCATCACCTTGAATTCAAATCTTTTGCCGATAAAATCGTCCAGGTTGCGGACCGGCAGGATATCAAGCTGGGAGCCGGGCAGGAAAGCCTTGACGCCGTGAATATCAACGATCATTCCGCCCCTGATCCGGCTCTTGATTTCTCCCTCCAGAATGCTGCCTTCGCCGCTTGAGGCCAGAACGTTATCCCACATGCGCTGTTGCTCGGCCTTTTGCCTGCTTAAAATGATGCGCCCATCGTCGTCTTCAATCTGCTCCAGCACGACTTCCACCTCGTCGCCGGACTGGATTTTTTCCAGATCGGGAAATTCCTCGGCGGGCACAAAGCCCTCGGATTTATAGTTGATGTCAATAACCACGCCGCCCGGGCTGACGTGCAGGATCTTGCCCTTGACGATGCTGCCTTCCTTTATGTTTTTCAGGGATTCTTCATACATTGCGGCCAGGTCCGCCTGTTTGTTTTTGCCGAAGGTTTCGGCGTCAATCCCGGTTTCTTTTCTTTTTTTAATAGTGTCTGATTCCATATTGCCCTGATCTGTAACGCCGGCCGCAAGGCTCCATGCGGTTTTCATGGTTATTTTGCGCTGCCCATGGGAACTGTAACGCGCCGCAGCGTGGATGGCGCGGTCATCCGCATATTATGCGGATTGCTTTTGCGGTCTGAAGCCTGTGGCCTGTCGTCTTCTTTCACGGTTTATGGGCCGATTGTTATGTTCAGTTAATTCCCTGAAACCGCCCTGTCATTTCGGGAAAACAAGGAATTAAATACAATATCCGGCAATAAGCAAGCCTTTTTCTGAGAATTTATTGGGGTATGAACGAAAAAAGCGGATCATTGTGTCCGTTAAAGGGCATAACGTTTAATTGTGCCGTTCGCCGGCGTCCGGCGTCCTGATCGGGACTTTCAGGACCGGCGTTGCGTCTGAATCGGTAAAAATGACAAGATCGGTTCCATTGAGCTTGTCAGACGGCATGATATTGTCTATGTCAATCCGCCAGGCGCGGTTTCCCGCCATCGGGCGGAGGGTTGTTTTTATCTCCGGCGCGGGCGGTTCCGCCCGGAGGAGCTTGAATTTTTTTTCCTGGCCGGAATAAACCATCAGGGAAAACGCGTCCGTCCCGCGCTTCCGGGAGGGGATGACGATTTCCCCGGGAACAGCGTAAATATCCCCGACCACGCGGCCCTGCATCGGAATTTCAATAATCTTGAAACGGGGGTGATCCGTCAGCGCCCGCAGGGTTGATTGGAAGGATCCCGGGCGCAGGGGCGGCGCGGTGCGCACGGTTATTCTGTAAACCCGGCGCGGCTTGAGGCTGACGAATTCCGCCGCAAAGGAAGGGTCTTCCGGCGCGACGGCGGTAATATAGGTTTCGTCGCCTTCGGCAAATCTTATTTCGCATGATTTTTCAACCCGCGCGGCCTCGTGGACAATGCCCCATGCAATCCGGCCGGGCTTGATTTCAAGGGGGGCGAGCGCCTCGCCGATCAGCGCCAAAACAAGCTGCGCCGCCTTTGGATCGTTTGATTCAACAATAATGCGCCGCATTTGCGGCCCGCTGCGCCCCTTCAGCTTAAAAATTACCCTGAGCGCCGTGTGCTCGCCGGGGGCAAGCGTGTCGTCATCAACCCGCGCGGCAACGCATCCGCAGTCCGTGCGCACGGCCGGAATATGAAGCGGGGCCGCGCCTTCGTTGGCGAGAATGAACTCGTGGCGGATGACTTCCGTGTTGGGAACCGCCCCGAAAAAACATTCGCATTCATCGCAGACGATGACGGGGGCCGGCCGCGCGGCCCCTGCCGCCGTGGAAAGGCGCAAGGGCGCGAGGAAAGAGGCGGTTATTAAAAAAAGCCCCGGCAGATACTGCGCACGCCGCGTCCGGCCAACTGCCGCGGCGAAACACCGCGGGGTAAAACCGGTGAATTTATGTTCGGCGTTCAAGGTTGAACGTTGGGTTTTGAAGTTTTCCGCGCGCCGTCCGTGCCCATCTTGATCTCCGGTTTCGGCTGGCGGTTATAGACCGTTGCGCCGGCCGGCACGGAATGGGTAAGCCACACGTTGCCGCCGATCACCGCCCCCTCGCCGACAATGGTTTGGCCGCCGAGGATGGTGGCGCCGGCGTAAATGGTGGCATTGTTCCGCACTTCCGGGTGGCGCTTGATGCCTTTGATCGGATTGCCCTGTTCATCCTTGGGAAAACTCAACGCGCCCAGGGTAACGCCCTGGTAGATTTTCACGTTTTTGCCGATGACGCAGGTTTCACCGATCACCACGCCGGTGCCGTGGTCAATGAAGAATCCGGCGCCGATTTTGGCCCCGGGGTGAATGTCAATGCCGGTGCGCGAATGCGCCAGTTCGGTCATGATGCGCGGGATAAGGGGGACTCCCTTTTCATAGAGCGGATGAGCCAGACGGTGCACGGCGATGGCTTGCAGGCCGGGATAACTCATCACTATTTCCATGAAAGACCTTGCGGCTGGGTCGCCTTCGTAAGCGGCCTGAATATCCTTCTGCAATAGTTCGCGGATTGACGGCAGTTGTTCAATCAGGAAGGTTGCCGCCTCCTCGGCCCGGGCGCGGCAGTCGCCGCAGTTTCCGCATTTTTCCACCAGGCACTGGTAACGGAAGGCATTTTCCACCTGGTCGGCGAGGCGCGCGGAAATCGCGCGCAGCCGGGCGCCGTAAAAATCGGTTAGTTGCTTTTCGGGGAGGGGGCCGGAACCGTGGCAGCCCGGGAAAAGAATGCCCAGGAGTTCTTCCACCACCGCGTAGACGGATTTCTGTCCGGCAAGGTTGAAGCTTTTTTCGGTGTTGACAAGCGCCGGGCAATTTGTGGTGTTGGCCATGCGGTCAACTATCGCGGGCAACGAGCGGTCCATCCATTCCTTCAGTTTCATGCGTTTTCTCCGCAGTCTGGGCAATTGATATCTGAATTTTGCACGCAAAGCGCGCAAAATTCATCCGAATGGCCGTGAAAATGCATTGTTTTTTATTCGTCGCGTGAAATTTCAATCAGAATCCGGTCGGCCCCGAGATTGCGCCAGCCGATTTTGGTGAAAATCATGTCCGCAAAATTACGCGGGATGCAGGTTTCCTCCCGGATGCGGATGCGGTCCAAGGCGCAAAGCGCCCGGAAGTCGCGGAGCGTTGAAAGGTGAATGTTCGGCGTGTCATACCATTCAAAGGGCAGGGAATCTGAGACCGGCATTTTCCCGGTCAATCCCAGCCGCAGGCGGTAGCGCCAATTGCCGAAATTCGGAAAACTGACGACGCCGACGCGGGCCACGCGGAGCATTTCGTTGAGCAGTTGGCGGGGTTTGCGCACGACTTGCAGGGTCTGGCTGAGAACGGCGTAATCGTATGTTTTGTCGGGGATTGAGTTTAACCCGGCATCCAGGTCGCACTGAAACACGTCCAATCCCTTGCGGATTACGCTGATAATATTGTCAAGGTCAATATCCAGGCCGAGCCCGGAAATGCTTTTCGCGGCAAAAAGCTCGCAGAGCAGCCGCCCGTCGCCGCAACCGAGGTCAAGCACGGCTGCGCCGGGTTTGATCCGTTCAATGATGAAGGGGAATTCGTCCGGGGAATCGGTTTTGCCGCGGAAGGCGGCGCCGCGGCGCGGCCGGCCGGCAACGGCGTGTTGCGAGATTTGCGCTGCCGGTCCGTCGGGTGATTCCAGGAAGGCGCGCATGACCTCGGCGAGGTGGTCAATTTCAACCAGAAATGCGTCGTGCCCGTAAGGCGAGCGCAAAAGGCAGTATGAAACCCGTTTTTTGGCGCGGATCAGCGCGCCGGCCAGCTGGAGCGATTGTTCCGGGGGGAAAAGCCAGTCGGAACTGAGGGCCACCACCAGGAAACGCGTTTTGGGGTCAACGTTGCGGAAAGCGTCGGCCGGCTCGGATGTGTTTTCCGCCAGGTCAAAAACATCCATGGCCTCGGTGATATGCAGGTAGGAGTTTGCGTCAAAGCGGTGCACGAATTTTTCGCCCTGATAATCCAGATAGCTTTCCACCTGGAACGGAGTGGCGAAACGCGGCAGGGGATCGGATAATTTTTTTTTCTCCCGGCCGAACTTGCGTTTCATGTTTTCCGACGACAAATAGGTGATGTGTCCAATCATCCGCGCCTGGGCCAGGCCTTCCGCTGGTTTGTCCCTGTTCTGGTAGTAATCGCCGCCGGCCCAGGCCGGATCGGATATGATGGCGTTGCGTCCGACGATGTCAAAAGCCAGCGCCTGCGCCGAAAGGTTCATTCCGGAGGCGATGCAGACGCATTTGGCGGTCATCTGCGGAAAACGGATGCTCCATTCCAGCGCCTGCATTCCGCCGAGCGAACCGCCGACCACCGCCGCCAGGCGGGAAATACCCAGTTGGCGCAGCAGGAGTTGCTGGACTTTCACGATATCCGCGATGGTGATGGAAGGGAAGGAAGAGCCGTACGGTTTGCCGGTGCGCGGGTCAATGGAAGAGGGGCCGGTGGTGCCCCTGCAGCCGCCGAGGATATTGGCGCAGATCACGTGGAAGCGGTTGGTGTCAATGCCCTTTCCGGGGCCGATCATGGCGTCCCACCAGCCCGGCTTGGAGTCCCCGGGGGTATGGCAGCCGGCGACATGGGCGTCGCCGGTCAGCGCATGGCAGATGTAGACGGCATTATCGGCTTTTTCCGAGAGGCGGCCGTAGGTTTCGTAAGCCACCTGCAGTTCGGGGAGCAGGCCGCCGTTTTCCAGTTTAAATCCTTCCGGCGGCAGTTCCAGGCGCCGGTATTTTGTTTCAACCAAACCGACGCTGCCCTTGTCTGAAAACCCATTACTCATTAAAGGAAGCCCCTGTGTTTCATGCCGGAAGATTCAGACGGGACGGCCATGGAAGAAGGGCAATTCCGGGATAGCGCCGGCTGATTATTTTCTCCTTCTGCGTTCTGCCCTGCTCATTGCTTTTTGCGGGCGTCAAGCAAAGCCATCTGTTCCTCAATATATTTTGCTTCCTTGGTGTCCGGCCTGACATCCTTTGCCGCTTTTTTGAAGTATTTTTCGGCTTCGTCGTAGGCTTTGCGGGCGCCCGGCTCGTCCTTGAGGTTGTCGCGCAGGATATTGCCGATTCGCATGGCGTTGAATCCCAGCAGCATGTCCGGCGTGTATATCTGTTCGTTGATCGGGTTGTATGAGCCGACTTTGTTTTCGGCTATGTAAACCATGTACTTCCTGAAGCCTTCCACGGCTTCGCTGTAATTCTTTTTTTCCAGCGCAAGGTGCGCCCCGATTTTCGCCCGGGTTGAATCCAGCCAGTCCTTTGGCCAGTATTTTTTATTTTCCGCGGCGGCTTGCAGCGCCCCCTCGTAATCGCCGATGATGAACAAAGCGTCTATTCCGAACAGGGCCATTTGTTTTTGATCGTCCGTTTTTTCCAGTTGGCCGCCGAACTTATCGCCGAAAGCCATCATTTGTTTTGCCAAATCCCTGTTTTCCTGCATAACAACCGGATAAAAATAGTCGCAATAAACAGAATAGAGGGCGGGTGTTTTCAAGCCCATGTCCATGAATTCCCCGAGCCGCGCGGGAATCAGGGGGATTTTATTGTTCGCTTTCAGCATGGCAAGCGAAGCGCGCGCGGCCGCGTTTCCCGCGCCGCTGTTTATTTGCCGGTTTTTGAGGGTAAACATGCACATCTGGTCAACCGCGTCAAATTCCGCGTCTTTGCGGGCTTTGGCGGCGGCAAAGGAAATCGTTCCGGCCAAATCGCCGTCGGACAAATCCGCCAGCTTTTTCATGAGAAACTCCTTGCCCTCTTTCCATTGTTCCCGCAGGATGAATATTTTCGTTTTTTCGGCCGCGGCCATGGAGCGCAATTCCCCGGCGCCCTTGCCTTCCTTTTCAATCATGTTCAGGAGTCGGTCGGCGTCGTCGTATTTGTTTTTTTCAACGAGGGAAGAGAGGGCCGGCGCGAATATGGTCCGGCAGGTTTCAGGGGAAAAGGCGGCGCCGCATGTTTTGATGATGTCGCGCGCCTTCTCCAGGGTTCCGCCGGAACAGACGGCGTTCAGGCGCCAGTTGAAGACCAGCGGCTGCAGATCTTCCGGGAGCGGCAGTTTCAGCAACTGCGCGGTCCATTCAATGATTGCGTCATTATCCTGTTTGCGGAGGTAATACGAATAAATTTTGTCAATGCCGGCACGGGCGATTTCCGGGTCCTGCGGCGCATGCTGCAGAAAAAAACGCTTGGCTTCCGCGGCGTTATCCCCGGCCAGGAAGATATCCAGCATCTTGGCGGAAAGAGAGGCGCGCAGGCGGGCGAAGTGGTCAAAATTTTCGGTCAGGAGCGCCAGCGCCCCGTTTTCATCCTTGGCCTGGAGCATCTGGTCGGAGCGCTCCATAACCGAGTTAAGATAAATCTGGGCCGGGTTTTCAAATTCATCCGGCGGCACGCCCATGAGCTCTTCCGGCGACTGCGCCCGTGAAAAACAGGGCGTGAACAAAAGGGCCGCGGTCAGGATGGTGGAAAACAGTGTTTTCATGGAATGTTCCTCCTATTCTTTTTCTGACGAGACTTTGTTTTTCACGCGATTAAGCCGGGCGCGCGATTGTGGCGGGAGAGACGGGGCTCGAACCCGCAACCTTCGGCGTGACAAGCCGATGCTCTAGCCAATTGCGCTACTCCCCCGGCATATCTGTAACACAATAGTTTTTTTGCCGTAGAAGGCAAGGGAAAAACAAACAAAATATCATTCTTTCCGCAAATGATGCTTGCGGATTAACGGCGGGGCGCCAGCCGTTTGTTTCGGGCGGCGGGACCGCCGCCTTATGGCGTCAGTCTTTTTCCCCTGCGGCGATCTTTTGCCGCCGTCCGCGCTCATAATGCGCCGCCCCCGCGGTGAAAAATTGGAGCACAACTGAAACGGAAAGCATTATCGCGCAAACCGCGTACATGCTGGAGCTGTCGGCGGTAAAACGCATCCACCATTCACTGATGAAAATCCCCGCCAGCGAAGCCGTGCCGACCAGGAATTCATTGATGCCGACATTGAGAACGCGGTTCCCGGAATTGGAGCTGTAATAAACACTGCAAAAAAAGGCGAAACCGAAGTAAACGCCGAGCAGGCTGAAGGCGAAAACGCTGACGCTCATCACGGGCCGGATCCAGATTATAAAAAACAACAGCGCGGCCAGAGCGTGCGCGGCCACAAACGGGGAACGCCGGTAAAGGAAGCGGCGGCATCGGGCCATAATCAGGCCGGCGAAAGCCTGGACCGCAAAGATAAGGAACAACGGCAGGCTGGCCGCCAGCGAGCCGACGCCCTGCGCCGCGCAAATCGCGGGAAAAAAACTTGTCAGGGGTTTCTGGACAAACATGGCGGTGAAAATTATTATCCAGCCCACCCATACATAACGGGCGTTGGACGGCCGCGCGTCGGCCGCCTCCGTTTCAACATATTCTTCCGATGAAATTTCTTCCAGCGGCCGCCGCTTGTGGCGGATGATAACTATAATTATGGCCAGGCCTATGGCCAGCGACAAAACCGCCAGCAGGCTGGGACCGTGGCTGTAAAACGATCCGGAAGAGATAAAACCCATTCCCGTTCCCATGCTCCAGGAGAGGGTATAAATGCCGACGGTTTTCATGAGCCCCCCCGGCGCGGATTCGCCGCGCATGAAAGCCTGGAATGAATTGAAAAACAATGCCGGAAAAACCCCCAGCATTGCCATGCCGGCCAGCATCGTATTGAATCGGCCGGCAAAGAGGCAGACCATGATTCCCAGGAGGGTCAGGGCGGTGCTGAGCCAGAGAATCAGCCGGGCGTTTTTTCTTGAGGTTATGAAACCCGCGCCCAGGCTGGCAAGCATGTAAAAGAAGGCTGAAGTTCCCGCCAGCCAGGCGCATTGGGTAAAGGTAAGGCGCTGTTCGCCGGCGCGATACAGGACGGCAAAGGTGGCCAGAAAAATGAGCCAATCCATCAGAGCCGGGCAGGCGTTGACAAGGAAGAGCGATGTTTTCACGCCGGCATTACGGCGCGGATGCGGCCGTAATGAGATCGCTGGTTGAGGAAATATGCGTTATGTAAGCCTCGGCCGTATTGGTGGCTGAAGAGCCGTTGGTTGAAGAGACGTAAGCGCTGTTGGCGGAGAAGGTGGAGGTTACCTTGACCACCTGCGAGACGGGGGTTGCTGGGTCGCAAATGCTGGTGTAGGTTACCATCATTCCGCTCCGCGAACTCAGGACGCCGTATGTTTCGTTTGCGAGGGACCAGGAATACAGATAGCCGTTGTAGGCCGTCAGGGTGACGCTTTCGCCGTAGCGCAA
>JAQUQV010000025.1 GCA_028715905.1 Kiritimatiellia bacterium | reverse complement strand
GGCAGGCTATTGCCGCTGATTTTGACGGCGATCGTTATGCCGATCCGGCTTTATACAACACCAATGGCACATGGCAGGTAAAACTTTCCACGGCCGGTTATCAGACAATCACCGCAGAAGGTCTGCTGGGATTTGCCGGCTGGACGGCGGTGGCCGCCGACTTTGACGGCGACGGCAAGGTTGATCCGGCGATCTACCGGGCGGAGACGGGCTTGTGGATCGTGATCCTCTCGTCGTCAAATTATGGCGTTGCAATAATTGATCCGTGGTTCCTCGGAGGCGCCGGTTACATCGGCATGGGCGCCGACTTTGACGGCAATGGATACGCTGATCCGGCGGCGGCAGACACCTCCGCAGGCAACTGGAAGATCAGACTTTCCAGCGGCAATTATATCCTGGTTGATCTGCCGAATTTTCTGGACGAATGAAATAAAAAAATAAAAGGTTTTTCCCCGCCCCGTTAATTCTTCAGCCACTTGATTTTCAGCCTTACGGGAACAATTATTTCCTGCCTGCCTTTGAGAGTTTTGTTTCTTTTATTTTATGATTTTTATTTTCCGCAACCATTCAGATACCTTGTTTTGAGCGGTTTTAACCTCCTTGCCCGGAATCGCAAAAGCGTCTAAAAAGCTCGATTTGGGGCAAAGTTCTGAGATGTCCGTAACGCTTCGGGCTAAACCACCGCTGCCATGGGTACAAAACGGCACAATAACTTTCCCCGAAAAATCGTATTCCGACAAAAATGTTCTGACCGGGGCTGGAATCGTACTGCACCAATTAGGATAGCCAACGAAAACCAGATCATACGACTTGATATTCTCAACTTTTGTTTTCAATGCTGGTTTGTAGCCGGGAGCAAGCTCTTCCCTGGCCTGTTTTACCACCGCATTGTAATCATCAGGATACGGCGTTACGGTCTGGATTTCAACAATATCACCGCCCACGAGTTTATGAATTTGATTGGCAATTTCACGAGTGTTGCCGGTATGTGAAAAATAAGCCACCAGTATTTTGTTGGTTCCTGAAAGAGCCATATCTTTCTCCTTGTTTTTATCTACCGTATTTGACGCATTAATTTCCTCAGCGGCGAAATTAATTTGAACCGGCAGGCCTAGTAATAATGCAGCAGTTATCGGGAGAGCATTCTTAATAATATTATTCACAATTGATGCCTTTCATTATAACGGGTAAGACCACTCACCTGAGTAAAGCGGAAGCTCCAGGTTGCCGTAACGGTAAACTCCGTTTTTTATCTCCATTTTCGCGGGTAACGGCATCGTATCTTTCCAGGTTCAATTTAGATCTTATATGCAACACCGGCGATCAGCTGCACATCATTCTTGTCCTTATCCCTGGCGGGCCGGTTGTTGTATTGATCCTGAAGCACGATCCGCAGGCTCAAATCTTTGGCCATTGGGGCCTCGGCACCTATTTCAAAATTTATGAAATAGTTGCTGAAGTCATTGAATGCAGGCAACAGCTCCACCGACTCCCAGAGCTTGGACTTCTCCAAGAACTTGATTTCGTAGCGCTGGGCCACGCGCAGGTTGACGGTGTTGTTGATGTCGCCCTCCCGCCGCTGGCGCACGTAGGCCACGCCTGCTTCGGCGCTCAGCTTCTGTAGATCGCTCTTCAGGAAATAGCGCCCGACTCCGGGACCCATGATCAGGCGGTAATCAATACCGGCGATGGCATCATGCATCAATTCACCGTTGGCGTAACCGTAATCACGCTCGCTGAACAGACGCCGGTAATCGGCGGTGCCCTTGGCATTCTGAACGGTCGTCTGCTCCGTTTTGTTTGAAGCGCTGTTCCCGGTCAAGGCGCTTTCGCCGTAAGCGCCCTGCAGGCCAAGCCGCAGTTCGTTTTCATTCCTTATATATTCGGACAAAATCCCTCCATTGACGAGGAGCGTCTTGCTGTTGCCGCGGGTCAGGTTGAGCCCCGCGTTAATTTCCGAATTCCAGCCTTCCTTTTTCGCAGGCGCCTGCGCGGCCGCTGCTGCAGGGGCGGGGGCCTGAGCCGGGGCTACGGCTGCCGCGAGCGCCATGGAAGCCACGAGGCCAACCAGGAACGACAACCTGAAATAACGCACACAATGCATAGGCAACATATTTATTTTCCTTCCGATACGTGTAGCCCATCAGGCGGACTTGTTGGTTTTCAGCAGGTCCCGGATTTCAGCCAGCAGCTTTTCCTCGGCTGAAGGCGCCGGCGGCGGAGGGGGAACAACTTTCGCCTCTTCGCGGCGACGCATGGCGTTTATGCCCTTCACCAGCACGAAAATGGAGAACGCCACGATTGTGAAATCTATAACCGTATTGATAAAAATGCCGTAGTTAAGCGTCGCGGCCCCGGCCGCCTTGGCCGCCGCCAGCGTTGGATAAGTTCCCGTGCCCAGCACTATGAACAGGTCGGAAAAATCCACATTGCCCATAATTTTCCCGATCGGCGGCATCAGGACGTCCGCAACCAGCGAGGAAACGATTTTGCCGAAAGCCGCCCCGATGATTATGCCGATCGCCATATCCATCACGTTGCCGCGCATCGCGAACTGCTTGAACTCCTTGATCCAGCTCATATTAACCCTCCTTGTTTTATGGCAGAAATGCAATGAAAGAACCTTCCTGCATTAAATATATCCCTTATCCTCCACTCATCGCCCTCCGGGCGATGAGTGCCCTGCGTAGTTGAGCTTTGCGAAACGACACAGGTCTATTATCTTATAATCCAAGCGTGCGTAAGGGGCAAGTCTCAATATTCATTTGTGAATTGATAATGTATTTTCTGGGAGCGCCTTTGATGGCGCGACCTGGATTTTCTTTCCGAGTTTCTGGCTGATGCGGAATATCATTTCTGGCCCAGTTTGCTACAAGGAAATAATTTGCCGCTTCTTATTGCAGAGCAAATGTTCCGGGAAACGGTCTTTTCAAGTTTTTGTCTCCATAAAGCCGGGTGCTCAATTGCCGTATTGGATTTTTGGACGTTGTCTTATATCCGGCTTTTTTCAGTTCTTTGTAAATTTCGGCTATACGCAACGGCTTGCCTGCTTTCTCAAGCACCTTGACCACCAGTTTTTTCAGGTTGCCGCGTTTGCTTTTTATAAACCCAATTTTTCGCTGTGCTTTGATCTTTCTGTGAACAGCAACCTTTGACTTAACGGCTGCTCCGCCCAACACTTCCTGTAACTGCTTTTGAAGCCGGTCGATCCGGGTATTCAGTTTGTCAATCTTGGTGCGGATGTTCAGGGCTTTTTTTAATTGAGCGGCTGATAATTCTGAACGCATGGCTCTCCTTATTTGGGGATTAACTGTTATTAACTGTTCAAACTTACGGAACTATATCAGAGAGAGGGAAAATGCACAAGGCAGAGAGGAATAAATTTTGTGTTTTGCCAAAGCGGGCGCAGTTAATACCCCGTTCTTTTGGCTTTCCATCTTCCCCATGCTTGTTATTATTGTATCGAAATAGAGGCGAATTATTACCTGAAATGTCAAAAACCGTGATGAAAAGCAAGAAAATAATGCTGGGTAAGGATGATGCGGGATGAAGCATATGCGCGGTGCATTTCGTTCGGAAAATCTCCGGCGATTCCGGCGCATCTGGCCCGTCGCCGCCTTTTTCTAACCAAATTCGCACCACATGGGGAAGGAAGCATTAATAACATTGGGTTGCGGGCAGAGACCGCTTTGGTCTTCATACCCCGCCAAACAGTTTTTTTATGCCGGATTAGAATTCCTAAAATATGTCCAAATTTTTTATTTTCATACCCGAATATTGCACGAATTTCGTGCAAAATTCAGGTCATAGCATTATTCATTTACCTGCTAACGGGAATAAATTCACCGGCCGGATTTGAGCCGATTGTTGAACCCGCCGGCCAGACACAGTGGCGGCCGGGACCGGGCGCCCTGAAAGCGGCCGGAGCGGCGGACGGGGTGAAATTTTCCTGCGTTTTCAACGCGGACAAAACGCGGCTTTACTGGGACTGCCCGGCGGCGGCCGACCTTTCCGCCGCCGCCACGGTTGAGATGGAACTGACCGCCCCCGCGCCGGAAGCGGTCCAATCAATCGGTCTTTATCTGAAAAGCGGCCGGGGCTGGTATCTCTGGATTCAACCGCTGGCCAGGGGCGGCCGGCAGAAGTTTTTCTTTCAAACCGCTTCCGCCGCCACCGAAGGCAAACCGGCCGGATGGAATAAAATCAACGGCGTGCGCGTCAGTTTCCAGAATGAAGCCGCGGCCGATTCATTTGTGATCCTCAACGCCCTGAAAGCCGGCGCCGGCCAAATCATCCTGGTAAAGGCAACCTCCTCGGCGCCGGACAAAGACGCAAGGGCCGTGGCCCGGAAAACAACGGCGCGGATCGCCAAATGGCTCGGAGACGCGGGCGTGGCGCATTCCATTCTGGACGACGATGATATTGCCGCGGGAAAACTCCGCTCGGCGGCCGTCATTATTCTCCCTTACAATCCGCAAATCAACGACCGGGAAATGCGCCAACTGGGAAAACTTGCCGCCGGCGGCGCCCGATTGATTGTCTTTTACGGCTCCAATCCGCAACTGGCAGAAATGCTCGGCATGAAACTCGGCAAATACCAGGCGGCCGGCGGCCCGGGACACTGGAACGGTTTCGTTTTCAACAATTCGGCGCCACCCGGAATGCCGGCGAAAGTGATCCAGGAATCCGGCAACATTTACACCGTGTTCCCGGATTCGGAAAAGAGCAGGATTATCGCCCGCTGGCAAGACTCAGAAGGCAAAACCCTGGCCGACCCGGCCTGGGTTTTATCGGAAAAAGGCGCCTGGATGACCCATGTCTTACAAAGCGAGGACAGCGAACAGAAGAAAAAAATGCTTCTGGCCCTGCTCGGTTATTATGACCAGTCGGTCCGGAACGCGGCCGGGAAATATTTTTGCCGGCGGCAGGAATACCGTCCGCCGCCGGCCTTGAAGGCAAGGCAAAACGAATTCCGCGGAGTATGGAACCATTCCGGCCTGGGGCTTTACCCGGGCGACTGGAATAAGACCTGCCGCCTGCTCGCCGGCGGCGGCATAACCGCCGTGTTTCCGAACATGCTCTGGGCCGGCGCGGCCCACTTTCCGAGCAAATACGCCGGACGGATGGTAAGCACCGTCCAATTCGGCGACCAGATGGCGCAATGCTCCGCCGCCGCCCGCGCCACCGGGCTTGAAATTCACGTCTGGAAAATATGCTGGGACCTGCAAAACGCTGACAAACAATTCATTGCCGGCCTGCGCCGGCAGGGGCGCCTGCAAAAAAACGGCCGGAATGAATCCCTGAACTGGCTGTGCCCCTCCGATCCGGCCAATAGCGCGCTGGAAGTAAATGCAATCCTTGAAGTTTTAAACCGTTATGATGTTGACGGCATTCACCTGGATTACATCCGCTATCCGGACGAAAACTCATGCTATTGCGCGGCCTGCCGGCGACGTTTTGAAAACTGGTCCGGCGCGGCAGTCAAAAAATGGCCGGCCGATGTTATTTCAGGCGGAAAGAGCGGCGCCTATAAGACCTGGCGCGCTTTGCAAATTACGGAATTTGTCAGGACCGTCCGCCGGGAAATGAAAAAAGCAAAACCATCCGCCAGGCTTTCGGCCGCCGTTTTTGGAAAATATCCGGAATGCGCGGAAAGCGTCGGCCAGGACTGGGGATTGTGGCTCAGGGAAGGGACGGTTGATTTTGTGTGTCCGATGGATTATTTTCCCTCCGTTTCCATCTTCCGCACAACCCTGGCCCGCCAGTTATCGCTTCCCAACGGCAATAGACGCGTTTATCCGGGCATCGGCGCCACCTTGAGCGAAGGCGACCTTCCTCCCGAAATTTTCCTGGAACAAATCCGGGCATTGCGCGCCGGCGGAGCCGGCGGATTTGTGCTCTTTGATCTCAACCCGTCGCTGGCCGCCAATTTCCTGCCGCTGCTCGGCAACAACCGGGAGCGGTAACACCCGCCGGCGGAAAATCACAAAGCCCGCCAATCCGATTGCAATTGACAATATCGCGACCTTTTTCCTGAGATCAAATTCGCTTCCTGCCATAAGCGCGGAAGCGGGCCGGACTCTGGCCGGTTGTCCTGCTGAAAACCTTGGTGAAATGATAGCGGTCGCAAAAGCCGGTTTCCTCCGCGATCTGTTCAATGCTTGTTCTCCGGTCATGAATAAGCAGGCAGGCTTTTTCAATGCGTTTTTGGCATAGATATTCATGCGGCGACAGCCCCAATTCGCGCTGGTAGAGACGCAACATCGTGCTCACGCTCATATTCATCTGGCGCGCCAGTTCCAGATAGGAGAGCGAACGCTGGAGATTCTCTTCAATAAAAGTCATGCTTTTGGCCAGATGTTCCTGAATTTGCACAGGCGGCATGTCTTCAGCCGGAATTTTTGAGAGCAATACATGAATCAATCCGCGCACGGCCGTGATTAGAATAGGATTGTTTGTTAAACAGTCCTCATCATCCAGCGGCATGGCTTTTATGGCGTCAGGCATATTTCCCTCGGCCTTGAATACATAAAGCTTGGAATGGAGTCGGTTAAACGGAGCATCGGCCAGGAAATGCACGCCGAAATGCGTTACCGGTCCCTGCGCCATCCGCTGACTGAGCTCGGTATTCGGCGGCACCAGCACAATCCTTTTTGAGGTCAGCGCAACAATTTCGCCCAGGCAGCGGATGGTCGCGGCCGACCCGCTGCCCCAATACAACCGCCAGAAGGGAAGTTTGGGATGGTCGTAATGCCATTTTCGCAAAGAGCACTTTTTTATGCACAAAAGACGCACTTTTGGGTCGTAATAAAGCTCCATGACATGAAAATACACAAAAATGATATTTTTGTCCATTGCGAAATATGATTATTTCAAGTATTTTTCTTTTAAAAAAATACAACCCGGATCGGAGCACACCCATGAACTATTATTACAAAGTCAGACATTTACTGAAGGAACTTGCGCGGCCTGTTCACTGCACAAGCATTAGAAATCGGAATTACAAACCCGAAACAACAACATCTGATCTGTCGGCTGGCTATCGGCTGGTTATTCCTCATGACAAAAAGATACATTTACTTGACCGGAGCATTCATGATTTTCATCGTTTCATGTCCGTGGCGATGGAGGTGAAAAACCCCCGGGGTCGCTATGAAATCCAGGTCGCGCTCGAGACGCCAAAATGGCGCAGCCGCAACGCCTCAGAAGTCTATCAAATTGAGGTGCAGCCGCAGCGTTGTCTAATTACGTCAAGCGATGTTGAGGGCATGCGCCGGGCTTTGATTTATCTGGAAGATGAAATGACCATCCGACGCGCGCCAACGCTCCCCTTGGGCAAAGTGTCGCGCCGGGCGCAAGTGCAGGCCAGAATTTCACGTTCCCCCTGTGCGCCATACCGCTGGCAATCAGGATGGGAATTGGAAGACAAATATGATTATTATCCGGATGAATATTTGAACAAACTGATGCATTGCGGCACGAACGGCATTTGGGTCGCGGGATTGTTTCGACGCTTGATTGCCTCAAAGGTGTTGCCGGAACTGGGGCCGCGCAAACATTGTCTTGAGAAATTAAGAAAGTTGACCGAAAAGACGGAGCAATACGGAATCAAAGTTTATCTGTTCTGTATTGAGCCGCGCATCGTGCCCAAGGACCATCCGGTGTTTGCGCGTCATCCTGAAATTATCGGCAATACCCGGATGTGCAGTATTTGTAATTCAATATGCATTTCCTCTCCCTTGGTGCGCAACTACATCCTTGAAGTGGTCGGCGCACTGTTTCAACAAGTCCCGAAGCTGGCCGGTCTGATTAATATTTTCAATGGCGAACGCGGAACTACCTGTTGGCCGGATAAGGAAACCGTTCAAAGCTGTCCGCGCTGCCGGAAACGCGGGCAAACAGAAGCGCTGGCCGACGGTTTAAACCTGTTTTATGAGGGGATGAGCAAGGTCAATCCCTCGGCAAAAATGATTGCATGGAGTTACGGAAAGTTCGACCAAGAGGCAAATGCCTTGAAAGCAGCCCTGGTCAAGCGCATTAATCCCAATATTGTCTGGCTGGAAAACATGGAACATGGCGGCATCAAAAAGATATGCGGCAAAGACGTTTCCACCTGCGAATATTCGCTTTCTTACGAGGGTAATTCCAGCGTTTTTGAAAACCTGGCCAAAATTGCCAGGACGCGCAATAGAAAAATGTATGCGAAGCTTCAAATCGGGACAACGTATGAATTGTCATCTTTGCCATATTTGCCTCTCCCGCAGACTGTGCACCGAAAGTTCGCCAAAATGCACAAGTTTGGCGTTTCAGGAACTATGGAAAGCTGGATCATCGGCGGTTATCCCAGCCTGATGCTCAAGGCGGCCGGCGAGGCGGCTTTTGCGCCCTTACCGAGAGAGCGGCCTTTTCTGGAGCGTTTGGCCGGAATATATTGGGGAAAAACAAAGGCTAAACGGGCGGCTAAAGCATGGGAACATTTTTCCCGGACTTTTAGGCAATACCCCTGTGCAAATGAAGTTTTTTATTATGGACCAATCACCCGCAGTCCTGCTTATCAGCTTCATCTGGAGCAAGAAAAACGTCTGGCTTTGCCGTATAACTGGGGATTACATCGCAACCGAAATGTCCAGCCCCACGAGGACCGCCTTGAGCGCTGGCTGGGACCATTCACGCCAGAGGATTTAATCAAGTCATTCCGGACTATGGGATATGATTGGAATAAAGGGGTGCGGATGATTGAGTCTATAATCAGGTCTTTTCCTGCCGGCCCCGGCCTGAAAAAGCAGTATGCCGTTGCGGCTGCGGCCGGATTGCAATTTTTATCAACGGCTAATGTCATTGAGTTTTATCAGCTCAGAGATTATTTACATAAAAGCGAGCCGGCAGTCCAAAAAAGACTATTGCGCAAAATGCGGAATACAGTGCTTGATGATATCGCGTTGGCGCGCGCAATGAAAAAATTTTTGCGAATGGAAATATTCATTGGGTTTGAGTCGGAAATTTATGATTACAGCTATTCCGGAAAATTGCTTGATGACAAAATCAAACAGGCGAAAAAAGTATTGCAAACCCTGTCCAGTTGGCAGAAAACAGGAGTTGATCATTCTGTTTTGAACAGGATTATAGCAGGCCCCCGCCAGCCGGCGCTTACGGAGAGGGAAAAGAATTATAAACAGTGGATAAAATATGGCGATTAACAACTCAAACTTTGGGAACCGCGCCGACCCGCATTTCGCACAAGAACTTGCAGTCCACCCCCCGTTTGCGCGTATCTTTCCAGGATGGGGATCACATTGCCCTTTAACCTCTTAAACGCCCCTTCGGAGGGGCCGACGCTTGTCCGCCACGGCGCTAGGCGCAAGGACGGAAGGCCGGAATGGGTTCCGCTCCAACTTTTGCAATTGACATCTCCATTCAATTACGGAAATATGAATTTAACGCCATCGCTAAGGCGGCAACCCACGGAAAGGCGGAATCCTTGCATACAAAAAACAGGCGGGCGGGAATGAGGACGTTATTTGGACCGGCAATTTGCGTTTTATTATTATGCCAGGCTGGAGTGCGCGCCGAAACTGTGTACGAAAAGGTGGTTTTTGACTGGGGCCTGAACACAACCGAAGCGGTCTCCGCGGATTATGACGGCGACCGGCTGGTTGACCCGGCGCTTTACGATGAAAACGCGGGCTTGTGGGGCGCCTTGCTTTCCGGAAGTGAATACGCCGAACTAATGACTTCCTTCGGCGGTCCGGGCTGTTATCCGGTGGTCGGCGATTTTGACGGCGACGGCAAAGCGGACCTGACGGTTTACCGGGAAAATACCGGGGAATGGATCACCAGACTTTCCGGCAACTTTTATCAGCCCATGACCACCACGCTCGGCGGACCGGGTTATCTGCCCTCCCCCGGCGACTATGACGGCGACGGCATTTGCGACGCGGCAGTTTATTCGCCGTCCCTGAACAAATGGTACATCTGGTGGCCCGCCGAACAGGACGTAACCGACACCAACCTGCTGGCGGAAATGTTTGCCGCCGCCGTGCTGGACGCCCACCAGCCGGCCGCATCAAAAATCTCAAAAAAACTGACGCCGATCGCCGCCTACAACACCAATCTCGTCTGGAGCAACGGGCTGGTCCTGGTGGCGAGCTTTACCAGAACTTTTGATTACCCGGAGCATATCGGCGGGCTTTACACAAATAAATACGCGGAAAGCTGGGTGACGGCCGTGCCGGAACTGCGGCATTACCTGGCCGGCTATACCGGCACCAATTATCTCCTGCGCGTCAAGCAGGCCCTCGGCATGCCGCATACGGCCGGCAACGATATGATCGCCGAATTCTGGGTGAACCCGCAATCGCTTTTCCGCCCGAGCCCGGACCCGGAAACAACCGACTGCGAAGCGGCGCTGGATTTTTCATACACCAATTCGGCGCGGCTGGCGGTCAGCGAAAACCATTGTTCCTGGTTCACCAATCAGGTGGCGGTCAACCAATGGCCGTGGACCCGTTTGGGTTACACTTACGACTGGGCCAGGCCGCGCAACATCAAGGGGCCGAGCGAATTTGTCATTCCCTTGAATTCGGTTTTCATTGTCAAATCAATCACCGACGCAGAAACATATATTTTATATGGTCCGGGCAACTAAGGCGGAAAAAAACGCCAGAAAAAACAGTCTACCGGCAGACCGTTGCTAATGCTTCAATATTCTTCCGCAAATTTAACGCCCGGCGCCATTACGCGCCCCGATTACTCCGGGCGGCTGGTTGTATTTTTCGCCATCCTGGCGGCGCTCATCACGGCCCTGATTTATGAATTCGTTTTCCTGCGCACGCCGATCACCACCGACGAAACCAGCTATGTTTTCCAGGCATACGCTTTCCTTGAGGGCAAAATATCAAGGCCCCTGCCGCCAATCCCGAACGCCTTCGCCCAGGAAATGTTCATTATGGATGAGCGCGCCGGCTGGATGTCGCGTTATCCCCCCGGGCATAGTTTCTGGCTGACGCCGGGATGCGCGGCCGGCTGGCCGCATCTCATGGCGGCCCTGGCGGCCGGACTTTCCCTCTGGTTCATCGCCCGCACAGCGGGCCTTTTCAATGCGCGCGCAATGACGGCGGCCGGCGTAATGCTCCTGCTCTCGCCGTTTTTTCTGTTTACGCACGGAACGCTCCTGAGTCATACGAGCGGTCTGCTGGCAACCGCGCTGTTTCTGTATGGTTTTTTCCGATGGCAATACGAGGGCGCCGCGCGTTTCGCGGCCCTGGCGGCGGCCGGCTGGGGCTGGCTGTATATTAACCGGAGTTATACCGCCGTCTGGCTGGCGCTGCCTTTCGGCCTGTACGTATTAATGCAATTGAAAAGTCTCTGGCGCGACAAAACATACTGGCGCGGCATTATCTCTTTCGCCGGCGTGGCCGCCGGCTTCATGCTGGTTCTGCTGGCCTATAACTACTGCGCGCTGGGCGACCCGTTTACATTGACTTATCTGTATTACGATCCCAGCGAAACTCCCGGTTTTGGCCTGAAACATACCCGCTACAGCGAGGTAATGCACACGCCGTTAAAGGGGTTGACGAACCTGGCCCGGAATTTAAACCTGTATGACCGCTGGCTCTTCGGTTTCCGCGGCTCGCTGGTAATCGCCCTGTTGTTGGCGCTGACCATGTGGCCCCGGGAGACCCGCTTATGCGGCCAAACGAAGCGCCGGATTCATTCCCCCTGCGCCCTGATGCTGTCCGGCGCCGGCCTGGTCTGGACCGCCTATGTGTTTTTTTATTACTATGGCCGCCATGAAACCGGCCCCATTTATTTTTTTGAAACCCTGCCGCTGATCATCGTGCCGGCCGCGGTCGGATTCGCGCGTTTAATTGACCGCATCCCGCGGCGCGGGGCGCGCCGGGCGGCGCTGATCGCGGCCGGCGCGGCGGTCCTGGGAGCGAGCGTTTACTTCATGGCCGGGCAGAAAGAAGTTTTGCAAAAAGAATACGGAACTATCAGCAAATATCTGGCGTTATTCCGGAGCGCTCCCGATCAGGCTTTGATCCTGGTAGACGAATCGGTCCCTTTTTCAAACACGCACAGCTTTTTCTTCCTCAACCGGCACGGCCTGAAAAGCCGTCCCTTGGTGGCGAGATCCTTGAATAAAATGGACAAATTGCTCCTGGCGCATTTCCCGGAACGAATTCCGTACCGGCTTTCCGGCAAAGAACTGCGCCTGATTCCGGTCCGGCCCGAAGTTCTTGCCTATGAACTGGAAGCCAGACCTGATCTCATGCATGGCCGGACCGGCCGGCCGATTGAAAGCCATGCGCAAAAAAAACGCGCCGCGCGGGAAGCCGACGCGGCGCGCGATGAAGCCGGCTGGATGGCATTCGGCGTTCAGTGGCCGGTTTATCGGGGAAAGTTTGAAGCATCGTTTGAGCTCGTTACCGGCGGCGCGGCGTCGGAACCTGTCGTTACCCTTGAAATCGCCAGCGATGCGGGCCTGCGGCAGCTCGCGCAAACAGTTATTCAAGGGGCGGCCACCGGCGGCTGGCACAGCCTGACTTTCACGGCGGAAAAAATAATGAAGGTTGAACCGCGCGTATATTTTCACGGCCGGGGAAAGGCGCGGCTGGGCCGCATCCGCCTCAGGGAAATCCTCTCCGCACCCGCGGATATCGCTAAACCGCCAGCGCCGACTTGCGCCGGCATTTAGGGCATTGGATGCTCACGCGCGCGGCGCGCACGGTTTTATCCGCCGCGATTTTCACGTTTTCGCCGACCACGGCCAGCTCGCGCGCGGAAACGAGCATCAAGGTGGGGTTGGTGAAAGCGAGCGGGCCAAGACGCCTGACCAGCCAGCGCAACTGGTCCAAAGGCGCGATCACAGCGCCGCAGCATTCGCAGAGCAGAAGGTCTTTTTCCACGCTTTCTTCAAAATCGGATTTTGAAAAGCCGGCATAATCGTATTCATTGGATAATTTTATGCCTTTTTCGGTCGGGCAATATCTTTCGCACTGGCCGCACTGGATGCAGGTATCCAGATACTGGGTCAGCCGGCGGGCCGGTTTTGGGCCGGACAAATCATCAACCAGCTTGATGGCCTCGGCGGGGCAAACCTCCGCGCAGGCCCCGCAGCCTATGCAGTCCTCGGCATGATAGCGCGGGCGGCCCCTGAACTGGCGGATGGGCTCATAGGGCGCGGCCGGAAAACGGGTGGTGAAAGCCCGCGCAAAAAAAGACCTGATCGCCAAACTCAATATCCGGAATTGAAAAAGACAGGGCAGTTTCATTTTGTTTCCTGTGTCGGCGGGGGCGGTTGTTCGTGTTTGCGCGATATTTCCGGAAAGTCCTCTTTGTACCTGTCAACAACGCTTTTCTCCCAGAGCCGGGCGCCGAACGAATAGGCGCCATGGGCCAGGGCATGGGCGGCGGTGGGAGCGGTGATCAGGACAAACACCATGCAGATCAGACAGCGCGCGCTCAACTGCGCCGAACCGGAGAAACCGGATGCGATTATCACGCCGAGCATGACCATACAGGTGCCCATGGTAACGCATTTGGTGGCGGCCTGCAAACGATTGTATATGTCGGGCAGACGGATCATGCCGACGCAGCCCAGCACATTGAAGGCCAGCCCGATCACAACAAAAATCATCCCGATAACGTTACTCATCAAACCCCCTCCCCTCCAAATGCTTGGCAAGCGCGATGGTGCCGATAAAACTGATAATCGCCCAGGCGATGCCGATATCCATGTAGAACGCCCGGCCGGTTTTCAACGAAAGCAAAGCCGTAAAACAGAGCACCACGATGCCGAAAATGTCTATGGCCGTGGCGCGGTCCGCGGCAGTCGGCCCGCGGCCCACTCGGTAAAGGCACAGGCCGCAACAGATCAGCAAAACCAGGTATGCAGAAATGAAAAACATTTTATCCTTTCCGCTTTTTCATCGCAATCTTTCAGGCCTGCTCCAGAATCCTCTTGATGAACCATTCAAAACGGCTGACAATATGCCGGGTTGCGCCCGCAACGTCATCGGCTTTCACATTGATCCAATGGACGTAAAGGTCGCCATTCTTATCCGCGTGCAAGGTCAATGTGCCGGGCGTCAGGGCAATGGCGTTGGAAAGCATGGCCATTCCCGCGCCCGTTTTCAGGGAGGTTTTTACCTTGACAATTCCGGGGCGAATGGGCATGGCGGGATGCAGAATCCGGTAGGCCACGTCAAAGTTGGCCCGGATCACGTAGAAAACAAACACCGCCAGATAGGCCGCGAACCAAAAGAGGCGCACCGGATTGATCCAGGTCGCGAAACTTCGGGGAATATCTTTCCGCATGATCAACGTCACCAGCAAAGCCACAAGGGCGCCCGGCAGGATTTCCGAGCCGGCAATGCGGCAAACGCCGTCCACCGTCTCAAAGGGCCAGACCAACAGGACCCAGAAGAGCAGCAGCATCAAAAACATGGCGATTTGTTTCATGTCTCTATATTCCTATCGTCACCCGGCGCCGCCCCAGGCGCGGAGCGCATCCGCCGCCGGCCCGATCAGGTAAGGGTTGCGAAATCCCGCCAGAACCAGCAGGGCTATAAGCACGCATAACACCGCCAGCAGAATCATGGCCGCGCGCATCAGGAAGGGGACTTCCGCGGCCAGGGCCGAGGCCGGTTTATGGTCGTTATAAAAAGCGTGTTTCTGCATTTTCAACAGCGCCGCCAGCGTGGCCAGGCTCATCGCCACCGCGGCCAGGGCCAGCCAGGGATGCCCGCTTTCAAGGCAGGCCAGCACAATGATCAGCTTGCTCCAGAAACCATTAAAAGGCGGAATCCCGGAAATCGACATGGATCCCACCAGCGAAATATTGGCCGTGAAAGGCATGTTGCGCCACAGCCCGCCGAGGCTCTTGAGATCGCGGCTGCCCGTCGCATATTCAACCGCGCCGGCGTTAAGAAAGAGCAGCGATTTGAAGACCGAGTGGTTGAGCATGTGAAAAAGCGCTCCTACCAGCCCGAGGGGCGTGCCCAGTCCCAATCCGACCACAATATATCCAATCTGGCTGATACTGGAATAGGCCAACAGCCGTTTCATGTCCCATTGTCCGAGCGAAAGAATGCCGCCCGCGACCATGGAGACCAGCCCGAGCGTCCGTAAAATCAGGAGCATATCCGGCACAAGCTGGATCGAAAACACGTTGAAAACCAGCCTGGCCAGGACATAAATTCCCGCGGTTTTTATCACCACGCCCGAAAGTATAGCCGAGACCGGCGCCGGGGCCGAAGGGTGCGCATCCGGCAGCCAGGCATGAAAGGGAACGAGCGCGGCTTTCAGACCAAAGCCGCAGATGAAAAGGCCAAGCGCCATGGTGAGCGGCCTGTTAATTCCGCCTGCGGCGATTCTGGCCGCGGCCTCAACCATGTTGAGAGTGCCGAGCATTGCGTAAAGCAAGGCAATACCGATAAGAATGAAGGCGGAGGCCACGGTGCCAAGCACGGCATATTTAAAGGCGGCCTCCAGTTCGTCGTGTTCGCAGCCAAACGCCACCAGCGCATACGAACTGATCGCCACAATTTCCATGAAGATGTACAGGCTGAACAGGTCGCCGGTAAGCGCAATGCCGTTCAAACCCGCAACCATGCAGAGAAAGATGCTGTAATACCGGAGCTTGGACGTGTACCTGGTCATGTATTGAACGGAAAAGATAGCCATGGCCAGGCCGATGGTATTGATTATTATCAGCATCAACACGGTCAGTCCATCCAGCCGCAGGGCGGCGCCCAAGTGCGCGCCCCACCCTCCCGGAACGTATTCCCCGGTTTGGCCGATGGCGAGACATGCCAGCGCCGCCAGCGCCAGCATGACCGCATTGGCCAGCAGGTCGGGAACCCGCTTGAGGGCCAGCGACACCAGCGGGATAAAAAACGCCGCCCCAAGGGGAACCGCGATAAACAATGGAAGCAGGCTGCTCACGCTATCCTTTCAACCTCCGCATTTCCGTGATGTCAAATGTTCCAAAACGTTCATACAGTCTTATACAGAGCGCCACCATCAGAATCAGCAGGCCGAGATTGATGACGATGGCGGTCATGACCATGGCCTGCGGCAAAGGATCAACGGCGCCGGCCGTGAATGTCGCCACGGTCATGCCCGGGTTCAACACGGGGGCACAGCCGGCGGCCCGGTAGCCGATCAGCACCAGGAGCGCATTGATCCCGAACTCTATAATTACCAGGCTGATGACAATCTTGACCACATTTTTCTTGACGACCGCGCCGTAGAGACCGACCGCAATCAAAACCATGCAAAGGGCATATTCCATCTCAACCCCTCCTTTTCCGCATCATTCTCCGTTTGCCGCCGTTGATTGCCACATGCACGGCCGCCGTGACGGAGAAAACCACGTAAATCAACATGCTCACCACGAGCGCCAGGGAAAAATCGTACACGAACATGACGTTGACCCTGAAAAAAGACATGACTCCGGAACGTCCCCCCGCCGGAAGCTCATTTAAAAAAACGCCCGGACAACAGGCCGCCGCGACGGCGGCAGCCAGAAAGATCAGGGCCGCGAAACTGGCCAGTTTCGCGGCAAAACTCTTGCCCAGAATCTCCAGGCCGACGCGCTGGCCTTCCGTGAGCGTCAGCAAAATGAACGCGCAGGCCATGACGACGCCGCCGGCAAACCCGCCGCCGGGCGTTTCGTGGCCGTGGAGCACAAGATATACGCCAAAGAGAAAAATAAAACCCTTCAGCCAGCCGGCCACCGACTTGGCCACCAGATCCATGCCCTCTTTCTTTGGAGTTTCGTTCATACGGCATCCGCCTCCCGGTCTTTTTCCATCTCCTGCTTGCGCGCCGGCCGCCGCAGAATCGCCAGCGCCCCAAGGACCGCGCAGAATAAAACGGCAACTTCGCCGAGCGCGTCGCTATTCCGGTAACTCAGGATCAGGGTGCTGACGATGTTTCTCGGCACAACCTGTTCCGGCCCGCGCGCAAGGTACTCGGCTGAGGCTGTCCCGGCGATGCGGTCCATCACGGGCCGGCCGAACTCCGGGAAATCCGCAAACATCATGACGCCGGCGACGGCAATCACCAGCACAAGCGCCGCCGTAACGACCATTCCGAAAAACTCGCGGTCCCCCGTCACGGAAGTGAGATCGCGGCTGATCGTGGCACGGATCAGGATAATCAGGCAGAGCACCTCCACCACCAGCTGGGCAATGGCCAGGTCCGGCGCCCCCATAAACAGGTACAAGATGGAAATCATGATGCCGACCGCGCCCATGCAGACGATGGACGACAGCAGGTTCGTCGTCTCTATGGCGATGATGGCGCCAATGATCATCAAAACCAGCAATATGACCAGCAGACTCATGTTATGCCCCTGAAACCGAAAAATAAAATCCACAACAAAAACAGCAGGCCGGCCAGCACCCAGGTAAGGTACATCGGCAGAAGCCCGCTGTGGGCGCTCCGCAGGATGCCCATAAAGTAAAAGACAAATTTACCGCCGGCCTCATAGATGTCAAACAGGTTCCTGCGGGCCGCCTCATAAATCCCGCGCAGGGGAATCATGTCCTCTATGGTTTTGTAAAAGTCAACCCCCGTAACCTCCACGCTTTCCGCCTTGCCGCCCCGCCGGTGGCGCACTGCCTCCTCCATGATCTCCCCGCCGATGTAAGTATCGCATGGACGCGCTTTACGGACTGCGGCAAGGAGATAAACAATCAGCCCCAAGATGCAGGCCGACAACAGGAGCGCGGCCGCCAGCCCCGCCTGCCAGTCTCCGGTCAGCCGGACGGGGCCGCCCACGGCCGGAAAAATCATCCCGGAAAGCGGCAGTTGATACGCAAACACGCCGAAAAGGACGCAAACAAAAGCCAGCGCAACTCCCGGCAGCCACATGGAAAAACCGGCCTCGCGGATATGGCGATGGCGCAGTTCCGCGGAGGGCTTGCAAAGAAAAACCGCGTGCAGTATCTTGACAAAACTGGCCAGGGTCAGGGCCGAGCCGAACATCGCGGCCGCCATCAAAAAAACCCAGAGACCGTTCCCGTTCCGGCCGGAATCCACCAGGGCCTGGTAAATCATCCACTTGGAATAGAATCCGTTCAGCGGGGGGATGCCGGAAATGGCGAGCGCGGCAACCAGGAAGGAAACAAAAGTCAGCGGCATCGCCCTGGCCAGCCCTCCCAAACGGTCCAGGTCCGTCGTGCCCGCCTCTTTTTCAACCGAACCCGCGCAGAAGAACAGGGCTGATTTGTAAATGACGTGGTTCAGCATGTGAAAGAGGCCGGCGGCGATTCCCAGGGCCGTGCCGGTGCCGATGCCAAGAACCATGTATCCCGCCTGGCTCACGGCGTGATAGGAAAGCAGACGCTTGAGGTCGTGCTGCACCAGGGCCATCATCACGGCGCAAATGATCGTGCCCGCGCCGATGATCATCAACAGAGCGCGCATGGCGGGAGTCATCACGAACAAATCCGTGGTCAACCGGACCAGGAAGTAAATGCCGATCAGTTTGTCAAGGGAGGCGGGCAGAAACGCCGCGACGGAAGCCGGTCCCTTCTCGCCGGCATCGGGAACCCAGGAATGGAAGGGCATCACCCCGGCCTTGGCCAGGGCCGCAGCGGCGATGCACAAAAAAGCAACAACCCGGGGCCATCCGGCCAGCTCCAGGCCGATGCCGCTGATCGCGAGCGAGCCGGAGAAAGTCCACACCATGGCCGCGCCCAGCATCAGCAGACAGTCCGTGCCGCCCACAATAATCAGGCTTTTTCTGGCGGCATCGGCCGCCGGCGAGCCGGCGATACCGATCATGGCATAGAGGGTGAATCCAAGTATGCCCCAGAAAACCAGAAGCATAATGAGATTGTCGGCCAGGACCGCGCCGCAGGAGACGCCTATGGTCCACAGGAGATAGGTGTAGTATTCCCGCCGGCGTTCCTTCCCGGCCATGTATTTCATGGAATAAAGGGCGGTGAGAAAACCGAACACGGTTATCAGCAGCAGGACGAAGGAATTGAGATGATCCAGCCGCAGACTGCCCCGCGCCACATCCAGAATCATCGGAGAAACGCCCGGCATCCGCTTCCAGACCAGCAAAAGGGCGCACACCATCAGGAAGGTGACGGCGGCGGCCGAAGCCGCCAGCGCCGGCCGGACGCGGTCAAAGGCGCCGGGCAAAAGAAGGCAAAGCAAGCCCGCGGCCAGCGGGAACACGATCGGCAGAACCATGGAATTGAACAGAATTTCCATAAAATCTTACGCTTTTATTGCAAGCCGCGGGCCTTCCAGCCCCAACTCCTTTTTCAGCCTGGCGGTTTTTTCCTGCGACAGGCGGATTAATTCGCCGGATGAGCAAATCCGCCGGCCGCTGCCGGCGTCAACGGCGGCCATGCGCTCCGTGCAGCAATAACAGGGATCAACCGCCGCCAGGATGATGGTGGCATCCGCCACCGAATGACCGATCACGGTCGTCTGGTTAGTGGCGACGTTCATAAAACTTGGCGCCCGGATTTTGTGCCGCGCAGGACGGTTGCCGCCGTCGCTGAGAATATAATGGATCACTTCCCCCCGCGGCGCCTCGTAGGTGCCGATGCCTTCTCCGGGCTTGATTGATTTCGGATTGGCATCAATGGGCCCGGACACGGTTTTCAGCGCCTCCAGGCACTGTTCAATGATTTTCACGGATTCAAGCATCTCCAGTATCCGCACCATGGCTTTGTCAAAAACATCGCCGTTCTTTGCGGTGATGATGTTCCAGTCAACGCGTCCATACGCCAGGTGGGGATGGTCCTTGCGGACGTCCCGGGCCACGCCGGAAGCCCGGGCAGTCGGGCCCAACGCGCAATAGTCAATGGCCTGTTGTTTTGTGAGCGTCCCGACCCCCTGCAGACGGGCGTGAATGAGGGGATCGTCCGTCACCGCATCCCTGAAAAGACAGAGCGGCCCCTTGAGATTGGCCACCATTTTTTTAATGGCGGGAAGGTCTTCCGTCCTGATGTCGCGCCGCACGCCGCCGGGTTTCATCATGCCGTAATGATTGCGGTTGCCCGTGATCAATTCAAACAGCTCAAGCACCGTCTCGCGGTAGCGCCAGGCCCACATCCAGACCGTATTGAACCCCAGGAAATGCCCCGCCAGCCCCAGCCAGAGCAAATGCGAGTGCAGGCGCTCCAGTTCCCCGATCACGGACCGGATGTAAAGCGCGCGTTCCGGCACTTTTACCTCGCCGGCGTCCTCAACGGCCTGCACACAGGCCAGCGGATGGGAAGTGGAACAGATGCCGCAGATCCGCTCCACGAGGAAAACGGTCTGCTCGTACGTCTTGGATTCCGACAGTTTTTCAATCCCGCGGTGATTATAGCCGATCTCAATATCCAGGCCGACGACTTTCTCGCCCTCCACGTGAAGCCTGAAAAACTCCGGCTCCTCCTGGAGCGGGTGATAAGGGCCGATTGGTATTATGGTTGTCTTTGCCATGATATTTTACCGCACATAATCCCGCCGCAGCGGATATTTGCCCGCGGGCCAGTCATCGCTCAAAAGCAGGTGGCGCATGTCCGGGTGATTATGAAAGGTGATGCCCAGCAGTTCCCACATCTCCCGTTCAATCCATTCCGCGCCCCTGCAAATCGCGGTAATGGATTCAATCTCCGGTTTTTCCCGGTTCAACTTCGTGCGCACGCTGAAAAACATCCCGCACTGGTCAAAGGCCCAGTGATAAAGCACTTCCATGGCCGAGGGCGTGTCCGTGCCGGTGGCGATTGAAAAACGCGCCTCCAGATCGCGGAACAAACAGCGGGATATTTCGGGGATATCCTCCGGCCTGGCTTCAACATATATCCGCCGGGGGGACTTTTCGGTCCAATTGATGATTTTGCCTTCCAGTTTTTCCCTGATCAGGCTGATTATTTCTTCCCTTTTCATGCGCCTCTCTTCTGTTTGGCGGCGCGGCTTTTGCCGGCGGACGCATCCGGCGGCGCGCCGCGCAATTTGTTTACCAGTTTTAGAATTGCCATAATCATCGCCTCGGGCTTGGGCGGACAGCCCGGCAGATAAATATCAACGGGAATATATTGGTCAAGGGGAACGTCCCAGTTGTACGATTTCTGGAACATGTTACCGGTACAGGCGCAGGAGCCGATCGCAACGACAAAAATCGGCCGGGGCGCCTGCTGATATACCCGTTTCAGACGGACGGCGGCTTTCTTGTTGAAAATGCCGCTGACCAGGAGAACATCCGCGTGCCGGATACTGCCGACAAGCGTGATGCCGAACCGTTCCAGATCATAACGCGGCGTAAGCGTATCCAGAATCTCAATGTCGCAGTTGTTGCACGCGCTGCCGCCGAGGTGAAACACGTTCAGCGATCTTGTAAGAATATTTACGGCAAACCCCATTGTGTCACCATCCGATCATTGCGGCCAGAACCGCCGCCAAGGCGGCGAGGGTCGCCGGCCCCCAGAAAAACCTGACCGCCTGGTCAATCCGGACCCGCGGCGCCGTGTTGCGGATTAAAATCACCAGCACCACCAGCCCCAGGTATTTCAGAACTCCGCCCAAGACCGGCAGCCAGCCCTTGTCAAAAACAATTCCGCCGCAGAAAACCGCCACCAAGAAAAGCGGCATTATGAAAAGCATCATGGCGCGCGTCAATTTAATAATCCCCAGCGGCGGGCCCGAATATTCCAGGTAGGCGCCCCCCGCCAGTTCCGTCTCGGCCTCGGGGGCGTCAAAAGGCACCAGCGTCAGCTTGGCCTGCATGCAGACAACCGCAACCACCAGCGCGATGACGCCGGAAGGCGCATAGACCGCCGGAGCCGCCGCCAGCAGGTCGGAAAACCGGATGCTTTGCGTCTGGACAACCGGCACCAGGATGGCCAGGACAAACGGAAGCTCATACGAAAGCAGGAGTTTTATCTCCCGGCTGCCGCCGAGCGAGGCCAGCGGGTTTTGGGCGGCGAACGAGCCGATGATCACGGAAACGGCGGGCATGGTGAGCAGGTACAGAATCACGATGATATCGCCGCTGAAAGTCTGCCCGAGCGGGAGAAACGCCCGCCAGATCAACATTGAGGCCAGCGCCGCGCCCGCCATGCCGAGCAACGGGGCCGAAAGGAAAAGCCAGCGCGCCGCGCCGGCCGGCACGCAGGTTTCCTTGATCATCAGCTTGAGCACGTCGTAAAACGGCTGGAGAAAAGGCGGGCCGACGCGCATCTGAACATACGCGGTAACCTTCCGGTCCACCCAGCTCGTCGCCAGCCCCGCTGCGGCGGCAAACAACAGCCCCGGAAAAACCAACACCTGTAAAATCAGATAAAAAATATTCATGGGGCTACACATCCTTCTTGTCCCAGCGCGGCGCCCGCACTGCGAGGCGCTCGCCGATCAGGAAAACACCGTCCTTGGGCGACTCTTCCACTTCCCTGAACTCAATGGCTTTCTTTGCGCAGCTGATCACGCACGGCGTCTCCCCGCCGTCCGCTGCGGCGCAGAAATCGCACGCACTGACATAAAACGGCAGCGTTTCGGGGTAAATGGTCCCGAAAGGACAGGCATGGCTGCAGCTTTTACAGCTCACGCAGCGCAGGTTATGGCGCTTCAGCACACCGTCGCCCTGCCGCTCCAATGCCTCAAATTTGCAGGCCGCCACACAGCTGGGATCCTCGCAGCGGCGGCAGACCAGGGCAAAGGCCGCCATTTCGCGCAAGGCGAGGACGCCGTGATCGGCCGCCTGCGAACGGTAAAAGTACGCGCATTTCACCGCGCACTTATCGCAGCCGTCGCACTTGTTCAGGTCTATGAACAATCGTTTTGCCACTGTTTAATTCAGTCCCAGATTTTATTCAGATTTTTCACGCGGTCATAGGTGAACACGGGGCCGTCCTTACAGGCGTAATAAGGGCCGAGGCGGCAATGCCCGCATTTCCCGATACCGCAGCTCATGTTTTTTTCCATGGAAAGGTAAATGTTTTCCGGCGCGTAACCCAGTTTTAATATTTCCAGGGTCGCAAATTTCATCATGATCGGCGGTCCGCAGACCACGGCCACCCCCTCGCCGGGGTTGCAGGTCAGTTTCTTCGGCCCGAGGATGGTCGTTACCACGCCTTCATTGCCTTTCCAGTCCGCATCGCTTTTGTCAACGGTGATCATGACGTCCAAGTCCTTTCGGCCCCAGCTTTCCTCAACCGCCTTGCGGTAAACTATGTCAGCCGGGGTCCGGGCGCCGTAACGGACAATTATTTTCTTGTATTTGTCAACCTCTTCCAGCAGCGCAAAGAGCAGGGCCCGCAAGGGCGCCAGGCCGACGCCGCCGCCCACGATCAGAATTTCCTTTCCGTGATATTTTGCCAGGGGATACGGCTGGCCGAGCGGACCGCGGACGGCCAGCTCCGCGCCGGGCTTCAGGGCGTGCAGTTTTTCGGTCACTTTTCCCACGCGCATGATGGTGAGCTCAATTTTTTCGCTCTCCGCCGGCGAAGAAGAGGGCGTGAAGGGCGCCTCGCCCGTCCCGGGCACGGTTAATTCCACAAACTGGCCGGCCTTGAAGACAAGCGGTTTGGCCGGCCGCACCAGGAAAGTCTTGATGTTGGAAGTTTCCTGAATCACCTTTTCCAGTATGGCCGGAACCGGCATGTAAGGGTTACAACTCATGAACGGCTCTCCCCAGCACCTTGCGTATGTCAATCTTGCCCGTGCAGGCCTCAACGCAGCGTCCGCAGCCGTCGCAGGCGTAAATTCCGAGGATTTCGGGAAAGAAACTGAATTTTTTTTCAAACCGGTTATACAGCCGCTCGGCCCGGTGGCGGCGTGGATTGGCCCCGCCGGCGACCGCGGCAAAATTCTTGTAAAGACAAGCGTCCCATTGTTTTACGCGGGCAAAGGCCTTGTTTTTACTTTCGCCGTCGGCCAGCAGGAAACAGTGGCAGGTGCAGCAGATCAGGTTGCAGGCGCCGCACTCAACGCAATCCAGCGCAAAGTCGTCCCATATTTTTCCCCCCTGCGATTTTTCAACCGCGCGGCGCAGGTCGGCGCCGCAAGCCAGCCCGTTTTGCTCGGCCTGCGCGCAAACTTTCCGGGTGAGTTCCCGGCGGTTCCGGTCGCGCTCTTTAAGGAGCGCGTCATCGGCGGCGGCAAGAAATTTTCCGGCCTTCTCCAGCAATTGCCGGCCGCGCGCGCTGCCCGCCTCCACGAGATACCCATGCTCGGTCGGCGAAATATTGATGTCAAAGCCGGCTTTCGGATAGGGCTGTTCCCCGACCGCCGGACAAAAACACACTTCGCGCGCGGCGGAGCAATCGCAGGAAATTATTATGGTTTTTTCACGGGCTTCCCGGTAAAGCGGGTCCGCGGGTTCCGTGTTGAGAAAAACATGATCGTGGATTTTGAGGGCGGAAAGGTCGCAGTTTTTCACGCCGATTACGATGCGTTCCGGCATAACCGCCTCCGGCCGGGAACGGCCGATTTCCCCGAGAAACTCGCGGGGACGGAACACCAGCGTTTTCAGGGGCTCCACCTGGCGAAACGCGCCCAAAGTATGCCGGCCGGGCTGCCACGAATCGGCGCGCGTCAAATGATACTGCCCCGCGCTTTCTTCAAGCGCGAAAACATCGCGCCCCGTCGAAATGGCGCTTAAAAAATCATCCAGCCTGGTTATGTCCAGTTTATACATCATAATTTGGGTGTTTTTTAAAAAGCTGTGATTGTATGGATTTTGCGCTGTTTGTCAAATTTTTGTATTTCCGGTCCATTCCAGCGTGAAACGCCAATTTTAAAGCAATTTTATGCGGAACTCCGGGCATAAAAACACAGCCGGGCGCCAATCAGCGCGGCCGTGCCGGCTTTAAGAATCACCAGCAGCCAGCAGGTGCCGCCAAAGCCGAACAAGGGCAGAAAAACAATGCCGATGCACAAGCCGCCCAGCGCCGCGCCGAATAAATCCACCGCGTTCAAAAGGGCGATGTTGCGCGGAACCCGCGCGTCATTTTCCACCGCGCGGTTTTGGCCGGAACGAGGCTGCGGCAAAGGGGCGCAGTTCGCGCCGGGCGGCGGCGCGCCCAGCAAACCGGCGGCCAGGATAAATTGCGCGCCGCCCGCAAAACCGGCCAGCAAAGTCAGGAAATAAATCATGCCGGCCGCGGGCCAGGCCGCGCTAAAACGCCACCCGTTTTCCATCAGGAAAGGCAGACCGGCCGCCGCCAGGATTAACGCCAGGTCCAGCGTCAGCAAAAGCATCCAGTTTTTTACAGCCCGGTCAACCGGATATTTCCGGACCGCCGCCGCGCCCAGGGTAAGTCCCAGCATGAACATGGCGAGAATCAGCCCGATGCTGGCGTAAATGTATCCCAGCAGGGTTTGAAACATGAAGATTAAAACCAATTCAAGCGCCATGGCCGCAAAGCCGGTGACCGCGACAACCGTTATGAGAATTATCCGCTCGGCGCGGCCGGCGGCCGCCGCCGTTTTGCGCCCCAACATGATGATTGCGAAAATCAGGAACAAAACGGCGGCAACGGCGGCCGCGGCGCCGGCGTGTTCAAAGCGCATCCGATATAGAAAGCCAAAAAGATGTTCAAGACGCGAGCCACTGTATTTGCTCCACAGCAAAAGACTGTAAAACGCCGAGATCGGCTTCAGGGCCGAATTGGCGGGCGCTTCTGTTTCCGCAAGCCGCCGAAGCATAAAATCGGTTTTATCAACGCTGATTTCATCGGCGTTCAGAAAATATTCCGGCCGGAAATAATCCGTCTTGACCCCGGCCGCGCGCCAGCGCGCGTAAAGAGTTTTGCCGTCAAACGTTAAAGGCGCGTCTTCTTTGCCCGCGAAAAACCGGACGCGGGGCCCGGCGGTGGCCAGCAGGCGCGGGAAAACCGTCTGCAGCGCCCTGTAAATGGAAGCGGTCATGCCGGCGGTTTTATCCCGCAATTGTTCGGAGGAATTGACCGCGGTATAAAGGAAACCCCGCGGGGCAAGAATGCGGCTGATGCCGCGGAAAAACTCCACGGTGTAAAAACGGTTCAAGCTTACGGTGGTCGGCTCGGGCGCTTCAACTATGACAACGTCAAAAATTTCCCGGCTGTTTTTCACAAAACGCGGACCGTCCGCCGGGCATTTCCGCAAACGCGGATCCGCGCCGGCCCGGCGGTACGCATCGCCGGCCGCGTCAGAAAGCATGCCATTGATGAGAGCATCCAACTCCACATGGATAAGTTCGGTTAAAGGATATTTCAGCAGTTCCGGGATGTCGTTGGCGGGACTGCCGCCGATAAGCAGGACGCGTTTTGCATCCGGCTTCTGCGCCATGATAAAATGGATTTTCTGTTCGGCGGAAATCTGATCGGGAAAGGCAAAGATCACCTGGCCGTTGCCGTAAAGCGTCTTTTGCCCTTCCGATTCAATCAGCGCCAGGTTCTGGTAACGGCTGTCCCTTGAAGCGACCAGACGCGGCTGCCCGGAGGCATGCCCGGCGCCGCGCGGCAGAACGCCGAATGATTCCCAGCGCAGCCTGATGCCCCTCATCTCCAGGGCGTTAATCGGGCCGGGTAACGCCAATATGATCACCAGGCCCGAAGCCGCGGCCCAGCCGGCTTTGCGCAGAAAAAAACGCGGCGCAACCAGCGCACTCCCGCAAAGGCCGCACGCCGCCGCCGCGACGGCCACGCCCAGGGGCGGCAGAAAATTAACAAGCGCAAAGGAAAAAATCACGCCGGCCGACATGCTGCCGGCCGATTCCGCGGCGTAAACGCCGGCCGCGCTTCCATTCTTGAGAAGCGCCAAACGGCAGGTTACCGGAAATAAAATCCCGATAATAAGACAGACCGGCGCCAGGACCAGGAAGGCGCCGGCCATGATCGGCGGCAAACCCATGTACTCGCCCATCGGGACACAAAAAAAAACCCTCAGCGCGCGCGCGGCAAATACAAGCAACGGCAGGATTGCGGCCGATACGGCCAATAACCCGGCCGCCAGGGCGCTTAATTTTTTTTCGCCCGCCCGCCCCAGCAAAGGCCTGACGACCAGCGAGCCGGCGCCGACCATCAACAGCCAGGCCGCGAAAATAATCCCGATGGTCAGTTCGTTGCCGTAAAACGCCACCATCAGCTCGCGCGTCAGGATAATTTGCGCGAACATGGCGTAGAGGCCCGTGCAAAACATCATGGCTGCAATTTTACCGCGAAAAACGGCCGCCGATGAAGGCGACGATGACAAAATACTGCGCATAAGACATACACGCGCCGGAAAATAATCTTATTCCATGGCCCTTTTTCCGCCCGGGTACCATTCGTAGGCAGACAAGCCGATCCTGCGGCCGGGTCTGGACCATGGAATATCCTTTTCCGACGGCAGTTTCCACTCGCCGTAACAGTTTTCAAGCGTTGCGCTCAAATTTTCCGCAAAAACATATTCCTGGCCCTTCTCGTCCCGCCGGCGGCGGATCATGCCCTGCGGAAACGATATAATTTCCGGCATGGATTCCTGGGCGCCGTTCATGCAGAGCGTCTGGGCGCGGGCCGCCTCCGGTCCGCACACCGGCCGGAAACCGGTGCGTACGGCTTCAATGCACTGCCAGAGCTTGTTGAACGACTGGTCGGATGCGGGCAGGCGATATTCCCTGGTCTGGCCGTCGTTGAATACGGCCCGCAGGGCGGAACCCGCCTGCAATTCCACCCTCGTCTTTTCAAAAATAAATTCACTCATGAGAGGCAGCGTTTCTCCGACCGCATGGGAGGTGACAAAGAGAATCTCAACGCCGCCGGCGGTTTTAGCACGCAGGCAGGCCGTGTCGTAATTCTCAATGCCGTAGGCGCTCAATCCAACAAGGATGATGGATACTTCTTTCATTATCTGGATTCCTTTTCTTGCAATGCGGCGGATGCGTTTATTTTTGGAATATGATGGTTTTTATAACCGCGCATGCGGGCGCGGAGAAGATAGAAGAGTTAAGGCAAGAATATTTGGATGCATATCAATCCGGCATTGAGAGTTTCAGAACAAAACGATGCGTAAAAAATAAAGCTAATTTTATCCTTTGTCAACCGGCATTTAACCTGACAAACTTAAACGTCAAGACTGTGTTACCCCTGGGGGTAACACAGCCTGAAGCAAGAAGATAGAAAATAATACTGGACAACCCGGTCAGCTGGAGCGTGGAGCAACGGCTGAAGCGGCGAAAGTTTGTGGCGCAGAACAGCCGGTATTTACTGCTGGTGAAACGCGGGGAGTATCCGAATCTGGCCAGCCGGATATTGAGCTTGTGCGGGCGGCGGTTGGCGCAGGCTTCAAAACACGGACGACGGCTTCGGACGGAACCGAAGCTAAACTCACAGTTTCACGAGCACCGCGTCCATGACTTCTTCGCAGTATTTACAATCGCCGCAACGCCGCGAACACGACGTCGTCCGCCTGAACCAGTCCGCCGGAAAACGGGTATTGTCAATAATGAACGGATAGAGCAGAGGGGCGAAGCCCGGCTCAAAAAGGTCAAGCAGGTTTCCCGTGAATTTTCCCTCAATATAAGCCCGGAGCACGCGCTCGGGATTGGCGTGCATGCGCGTCGCCAGCTTGACCAGCGGAAACAAGCCGCCGTAATGAACAAGTTCCTCGGGTCTGACCCATGAATTTTGCAGCAAAGCGCTCCAGGCGCGGCGGTCGGCAAGGTAGTTCCGGCACACGCAGGGGTTCCACCCGGCCGTATTTTTCATGCCGGAAATTTCCCGTTCATGCGCCACGAGGTTGTCGTGAAACACCTGCCCGGGACAAAAATTGAAACATCCGCTGTTGGCCAGCATGATTAGTTTTTTTCCGTTCCCGTCCGCCCAGTTTTTAAGCTCGGCGAGCCGCTCTAAATCCCGGTTGAACTCGCGCTGGACGCAAAAGCTGTCAAAATACGCGGCGGCCATCTTCATCGCGCCGATCGTCCCGATTCGCATGTTGACCGAGGCGCGGACATCAAGCGCGGGAAACTCTTTCCGGACCGCCGCGGCCGCAAACAGGGAGGCGGTGGTGACGCCGTCCAAGCCGATGTTTTCGCAAAGGTGGGCGATCAGCGAGCAGATGAAATTGCGGAAGTGTTCGGAAAGGCTGTCGCGGCCGTAGCAGTTCGCGTTCAGAAGCAGATTGAGCTTTATATTCCTTTTTTTGAAAAGGCGCAGATCGTTTTCCAATGTCTCCCGGCCGTTCCAGTCCACGCAGCCGTCCTGAACGGCCATGACGGCGCGGCCGCTCGGCGTATCCGGCCACGGAAAATACACCTCCGCCACATGATCAAGCAGCCCGCCGAGCGCGCCGCTGAACGGCGGCTCGTCTTCGCCGGAAAGCTGATAGCCAACGGAAAACTTCATGGCGCCTCCCCGCGCTTGCATCCGCCAAAAAATTTATTGCGGCAGTTTCCAGGGCTTGGAACGGCGGAAGGGATTGGCGAATTTATTTTTCACCCGGCCGCGTTCCTCCAGGTGAATCATACACGCCCGGATGCATCCCCGCGCCCCTTCCAGCGCCCGGCCGTACCCGTATTGAGCGCCGACTTTATACTGCTGGGACTCGTGCGCGTCCTGATTGAACCCCGCCTCGTCCGCCGGGCTCGTTATGAAAGGATTGTATTCCTTTGAAGCTCCGCAGAAATACCGGCGGCATACTTTGAAATCAATATCACTCCATTCAACCTGCTTGCCGGCCAGAACAACCTTCACCGTTTTTTTCGGATGGATGCATTGCCCCGTGCATTCCCGGACGCACGACATGCAACGGTCGCAAATCGTCCCCGGCTCCATCACCGGGTCGGGTGCAAGCTCCAGGTCCGTCATCACCGCCGCCAGACGCTGGCGCGGGCCGAATTCCGGGGTAAGGAATATCTTGCTGTACCCGATCTCGCCCAAACCGGCGCAGAACGCGGCGATCCTGAGATGCACGAACACGTCCGGGGCCGGCTTGTCGGGCGACACCGGCCGGCTGAATTCCGGCCGGGGCAGGCCGGTTTTCTCCGGATACTGGCCGGAGGAATCGGTGTTGGTCCACGGAAAGTTATTGGGAATCGGCACGGCCTCATAACCGTCATCCTCTATGACTTTGCACAAATTCCACAGGGTCATGGGCTGGTATATCTTGTTGATGGCCGCGTATCCCATGCTTGAATAAGTCGAAAAAAACGTGCCTTCCTCTATCCCGCGCAACGCGCCGCGCAAAATGCGGAAGCCCATGACAATCATTGACTTTGCCCCGGGAAAAATATAGCGCGGGTCCATCTGTTTCGGCGCGCCCTCAAAACGATCCATTGAGGCGATCCCGACGATATCGGCGCCGCATTCCTTTGCAAGTTTTTTCACTTCACCTGATGTCAGCATGTTGCTTCCCTCCCGGCATTTGTTTGTTCAACTCCTGTCCTTTGCCTGTATTTACATGAACCAATATAAACCATCGGCCGGCTTATGTCTTTGCATAATCCGGCTTTTTGTTTGCACAATCTTACGGGCCGCTTTTTGCGGCGCGGCCCGTTTTCAGCGGAAAAGCCGAAGGACTGCGCCCGAAATGCCGTTTAAAAGCCCGGCTGAAATAATGAATGGATTCAAAACCGAGCCGTTCGGCAACTTCTTTTACGGACAAGCCGGTGTGGGCCAGAATAATTCCGGCCCTTTCCATCCTGTATTTGTTCAGATATTTTACGGGCGAACAGCCCGTTTTATCCCGGAATACCTCGGAAAAACGGCTTGCGCTCAGGCGCGCTACCCGCGCAAGAGCAGGGAGGGATAGTTTTTCACAGTAATGCTCCTGGATATAAACCAAGGCCCTTTGCGCCGCGATTTCACCCTGCCTTGTTCCGGGCGAAACCCCCTTTTCGCGGCAGAAATTCCGTAATACCAACGAAAATATCTCCAGCAGGTAGACAAACACCAGGATGCTGTCGGCGGGCCGCGTGACGCTGAACTCCGCCTTAAGACGGCCCGAAATTTCTTCCGCGATTTTCCGGCCGATTTTCACTTTGTGCCAACCGGCATCCGGCCGGCCGAATAAAACCGAAAGGTCGCCGTAATTTTCAAGGAGCAGCGGACGGTGCAATATCTGCAAAACCTCGCAGGCGCTTTCGCCGGACGCCCAGGCGTGCGGCTTGCCGGGCGGCATCACCAGGCATTCCCCCGGCCCGGCGCTCATTTTCTTTCCATCGGGATCGGCCAGATGAAAAGCGCCGGCAATCACAATGAGCACTTGAAACATCGCGTGGGTGTGGGACGCTCCGCCGCAGCGGGGCGGATATTTTACCCAGCTGACAAGTTGAAACGGGGGAAACAGAAATTTAGCCGGAATCCATGTTTTAACTTTGCCCATGCCCTGTCCCTCGGAAAAAGACCGGCCGCGAAACCGGAAAGGTTTTAACCGCCTTGTTCCCTTTTTTCAAGCGATAAAACCGATTTGTTCCGTTTTCAGGCTTTCCGGCGGAACCTCCACCAGAAATCTGGATGGGTTCATGAAGTTGACGCCGCCGTCCGTGTTGCGGCGGACGGACGGAAAGCAGAAGAAAAGATCGTCCTTGGCGCGCGTAACCGCCACGTAAAAAAGACGGCGTTCCTCCTCGTCGCCGCCCGCCTCGTTCAAAGAACGGGCGGAAGGAAACATGCCCTCCGCGGCCCAGAGAATAAACACGGCGCGCCATTCCAGTCCCTTGGCCTGATGCACGGTGCTCAACCTCAGACAATCCGCCGCCGCCCGGTCCATGCGGTCCAGGTCGGCGTCCAGATTGGTAACCAGCGCCACTTCGTTCAGGAACTCCTCAACAGAATCAAATTCGGCCAGAAAACCGGAAAGCCCGCTCAAATCTTCCAGCCGGCGCTCATGGTCGTCGTAGGTTTCCAGCAGATATTCGTCGTAAAACCTGCTGACAAAATCCAGGATCACTTTGCCGGGGTCATGCTTCTGGCCGCCGGCGCGGCGCGGCGGCGCGGACGGCTCTTTTCCCCCCGGATATTCCTCCAGCAATCCGGCGATTTTTTCCCAGGCCGCCCGGGCCGCGGCCGGCACCAGTGTTGCAAGCAACCGCCGCTGTTCTTCGCGGCCAACCGCGAAGTTTCCGCCGAGCTTGTCCCAGCATTTGGCCGCCGTCTTTTCCCCGACCCCCGGCAGGAGACCCAACAGTCTCACAAAGGCCAGCTTGTCCCTCTGGTTGTGCATGACGCGCAGAAGGGAACAGGCGTCCTTGACGTGGGCCTGCTCAAAAAACCTTACGCCGGACATGACCGCGAACGGAATCTGCGCGCGCGCCAGTTCAAGCTGGAGCTCCATGGCGTGGTAATGCGCGCGGTAAAGAACGGCCATGTCGCGCCAGGCAAGGCCGGCGCGGCGCAGGCGCTGGATTTCCGCAATGACATAACGCGCCTGGTGGGCGCCGTCGCGCAAAACGGCGAAGGTCGGCCGGGAGTAAGGAGGACGGGTGGCGCGTAAAGTTTTCTGATATTGGCGCGGATTACCGGCAATGCAGGCGTTGGCCAGCGTCAGGATTTCAGGCACGCTACGGTAATTGGTTTCCAACTTGAACTGCCGGGCGTCCGGATAGCGTTCGGGAAAGGTGAGAATGTTGCGGTAATTGGCGCCGCGCCAGGAATAGATGCTTTGAAAATCATCGCCCACAACCATGATATTGCGGCGGCCGGCCGCCAGCAGGTCAACCATGTCGGATTGAATCAGGCTGGTATCCTGATATTCATCCACCATGATATACAAAAACTGTTCCCGGTATTTTGCCAGAGGTTCCGGGTGGCAACGGAAAAGCTCGTAAGAGTTGACGAGCAAATCGTCAAAATCCATGGCGTTGAGGCCGCGTTTCTTTTCGCCGTACAAGGCCAGGACGCGCAGCACGTCGCTAATATCCACGGGATGATCCTTAAAACACGCGGCGGCCGCTTCCTCCGGATCAACGCGCCGGTTGACCGCGCCGCCCAAAAGCGCCAGGAGCACTTCCGCGCGCGGAAACTGGCGGTCGGTCAATTTGAGCTCCTTGAGACAGGCGCGCATGAGGCCGCGGGAATCATCCCGGTCAAGAATCGTGAAATCAAGCGCAAAGCCGAGCAAATGGGCGTGGCGGCGCAAAATGCGGTTGGCCAGGTGATGAAAAGTGCCGCTCCAGAGCCCGCTCACTTCCGGGCCGACAATATTCCTGGCGCGCTCCAGCATTTCGCGGGCGGCCTTATTGGTGAAGGTCAGCAGCAGGATGCGCCGGGGCTCAACCGCGCGGCCGACGAGATGCGCCACGCGGTAGACCAGCGTGCGGGTCTTGCCGGTGCCGGCCGCGGCCAGCACCAGCAGAGGGCCGTCCGGCGCCTGCACCGCGGCAATCTGTTCGGGATTAAGCTCTGATTCCAAATCTGTCATCCAAAGCGGGCTATGCCCGCAACCCAATGTTATTTCCCTGTTGCCTCTTCCGAAATAAAGTGGAAATGCGCCGTTGATCTCTTAATGGGTGGATAAAAAGAAACCATCACAGGAGAACGGCGCATGAACTCGTTTGTACAAAGATTCAGCAATAAAATCAAGGGCATTATTACAGGCCCGACCGCAGCGTTTTCAAAGGCATACCCCCATCATCCTTACCCAGCATTGTTTTCTTGCTTTTCATCACGGTTTTTGACATTTCAGGTGCTAATCCAAACATCATAGTCCAAAGGAAGGCGCTATCATTTTATTCCAACCGCGTGATTCTGATGCCGTTGATTCTCAGATTTCCGCGGCCGAGAAACCGGAATTCAAGATACATCGGCACGTTCTGCGGCTGGACGAATTCAGTCAGGGAACGCGCCCCGGCCACGACCGGCACCCAGTTCAGGATGCAATCGCGGTCATGGCGCTTGACGTTGAATTGTCCCAGCAAAACGCCCCGGGGAGCATCCGAATTGAAAATGAGTTCAATCCGGTAGCGCCCCTTTTCCAGCGGCATTTTCGGTCCGTAAAAAATAAGCGCTTTGGCCTCGCGCTCCTTCTCCAGCACAACCGCGCCCCCGTCCAGACTCGTGTAACCGGCATGAAACATGCCGGGCGCCGGCAGGTCAATTGTCCGGCCGGCACAGGGGGTAACCCACGGTCCGGCGGTTAAGAGAATCCGGCTGCATTCCACCGCGCCGCTCTCGTATTCAATTTTCAAGCCAAGCGGATTAAAATGGTCAAAATGATCAATGGGGATGTCAATCCATGCCCAGTCATCGGACTGAATATCAATCAAATCGCGGCTGACCGCTTTCCCGTCCGCGGAAATGACGGCGACGACCGCGCCCGCGCCCCGCGCCCGCATCATCCAGCGCAAGTGCGGCGACGGCGCGACCCGCAGGGCCGGAACCGCGAGCCATGATCCGGGCCCGCTTAAAACCGTATAGGAGCCGAACACATTGAGGTCGTCATGGCTGACGCGCGTTTTGCCGCCGGCGCAATTCTCCGCCACCCAGTGGCGGGCACAGCCGAAAACCCAATGGTCCGTTTTTAATTCATCCTTTTCAACCGGACCGGGCAACATTTTGAAGGCCCAGACGCGGCCGTCCTGCCTGATAACCCGCAGGCGGGGGTGCGCGAGGAATTGTTGCAGGGTGAAACCAACGGGAAAAGGGCTCACTTTTTCCGGGAAAAGGTCTTCGTGTAAAATCACATATTCAATCCCCCGCCGCAACAGTCCGTCAATCTGTTCGTCGGTCAGACGCCCCTGGTTGGCGCTTTCATACCGGCGGAAAACGTTGTCAAAATAGTATTTTGAGACAAACGGGTTATAACCGTTCACCATCCTGACCCGGTAAAGCGAGGCGTAATACTGATAAACGGAAGAATAATGCGAATCGCCCGGCCACAAGATTACCACCAGCGCGTGCGGCGCTTTGCCCGCCGCGGCGGCGTCCTCGGCCACGGCGGCATAAGCGCCCTGTTGATCGTCAAGCAGCGAGACGGTCGGATTGACGCGCAACGCATGTTCGCCCGCGACGGCCGCGCAAAAAACCGCCGCCAGCAGAATTTTTATCGGCCGGGCCCTTACATGGACAAAAACGGCGCTTAAAGCAAGGCCGGTTGCCGCGGCCAGCAAAGGAGGCATCAGACAGAATATTTTCGCCGGCTGGCGGATAAATGCATAGGGAGGAATTATTTTTCTGCATATTCTGAACAAAACGGCGTGTTCCGGACCGTTCGTGCCGAGCGCCAGCGCCATGATACCGGCCAGCGCCGCCAGCATTAAAACCATGACCAATAGCCGGCGCGGGCCGGCCGGACTGCGGCGCACAACCGCCCATATCAAGCCGGCCGCGCCGGCCGCCAGGAACGCCAAAGGCGTCAGGCCCAGGTAGATATGACTGGAAACGCCCGAAGTCAGCCAGCCAAAAAAACCGTCCGCCTGCGGCGAATAGAGCGCGACCTCGCGCCAGGCGCGCGCGCCAAGCGAGGCCGAGGCGGTGAGGTGTTGATTTGCTGCGGCGGCGCCGGCAAACATCTGCATCAAGGCGGGGAAGGCGAGCGCGCCCCCCAGAAACAGGGGAATCGGCAGGAGGGCCGTAAAAACTTTCTGCCATGAATGCCGTCGTGTTTTGCTTGCATCCGGCCCGGCCGCGGCAGCCACCAGCGCCCAGAACGGCGATACCAATGCGCCGAAGAAAAAAACATGGTTGTCGGTCCACGAGGCAAAAAGCAGGGAAACGCCCGCCAATAGTCCGCCGGAGGGTTTGCCGGCGCGCACGGCCAGATCAATCCCGAGTAAAACGGCCGGAATCCAAACGCAGGCAAACCCGGCCGGGCTGCCACCGAAAAGATTGATCCAGCGGAACGGCAGGGTAATGGCAATCAATGCGGCGCAGGCGGCCAGCCAGTCGGGCCGGCAATAACGCCGCACCAGTAGCCAAGCCAGGAAAAAAGTCATCCAGAGGGACAGCAAGCCGGTCAAGTTCCAGCCGAACGCCCGGCCGGCGGTTAGGGCCAGAACCGAATAGACGAGCGAGAAGGGGAAATAATAAGCGTCCGGCCGGTAATTTTCACCCTTGCCCCGCAAAACATCCTGACCGGCCGCGGAGGATTTTAGAGCGGCAACACTTTCGCAGGAAGAAGAGAGGCCGGCCCGGTCACTGCCCGTATTGAATTCATAAGGATTGCAAAAAAGGGGCGTCTTGCCGAAAATCATGTCGCCGGCCAGCCAGCAGTAATACATGAATTGCAGGTGGTCGCCGGGGATGAGCGGCTGCGCTTCGGCCGGCGCAAGGTGCGCCGCGGCGGGAATGCCGGACGTCAGGTAGCGCGGCAGCGGCCATGAAAACCATGCCCAGACGCCAAGCGTGATGACAAATGAAAAAAGCCCAATCCGCCTTGCCGTCATGCCGTCATCATAGCGATCTCATGCGCCATCAACAAGCACAAAACAAAACGAAGGCCGGGCCCCGCAGGGCCGCGTCAAGAAAGCCGGAGAGTGATAAAAGGCGAGAGGAGTGCGGTTTAGAGGGCAACAGAAGCAAGATTTGGAAGGCTTTGCCCGCTACGGGCAGGCCCGGAAGGCGGGACAAGACCAT
>JAQUQV010000024.1:28747-36746 GCA_028715905.1 Kiritimatiellia bacterium | reverse complement strand
CATGGTTCAGTCCTTTTTCGCCGCCTTTATAACGGCAAAATTAGACTCTTTTACCACGGAAAACTATGCCTCAGAATGCTGCACTTTTGAGTGCCGGAGTTATGCACTTTCCAAATGCCGCGTACACTTCGCATCAGTCCGTTTATGACAGATGAAACGTCCCTGCCATCAATTTTGACGTTTTTCTCTTTTGTTTGACCGAGCAATTTTGTATTTTTATGAGTCTATAGAAAGGAATCCTTATGAAAAACATGTTGCCGTTGATGATTTTTGCTTTCATGGTGGCCGCCGGCGGATATTGCGTTGCCGCCCAGACCAATGATCACAAGGCGGTTTTCCATGCCGCCGATACCAACCGGAGCGGCCGGATAACGCTGGATGAATTCAAGCGCCATGCGAAGCAGGAATTCTTTCGGAATATAGACCGCGACAACGATAAAAAAATTGACCGCCGGGAATGGAAGGCGGCCTTTCCCGCGCCCCGGACGGACGATCATTTTGAATCGGCCGACGCCGACCGCGACGCCGCCCTCTCTTTTCTTGAATTTTCCCGGAAAATTGACGAGCGCTACGATTACGGCGAGGTCTTCAACGCCCTGGACCGCAACCGCGACGGTAGTCTGGCGCCCGACGAGTTCAACGCCCGCCCGGCCTTTAATATTCTATCAATCCGGTTTTAAAAGAATAAAAGAGCGTCTCTCACAAAGAGCACAGAGTCCGCAGAGAGGGGCTTTCTTTGTGCGCTCTGTGAACTCTGGCGAATTTTATGAGCGGGCGAGATAAATCCCAATTGAAAAGCGGACGCAACGGCATGCTGTATGTTGAATTGTGCCATCCTTCCGGCGCGCAATTGGATGTTTATCTGCACGGCGCGCATGCGACTTCCTGGCGTGATAAAAACGGCAATGAATTATTGTTCTTGAGCAAAAAATCTCTCTTTAAGCCGGATTTTCCCATCCGCGGCGGCATCCCCGTTGTTTTCCCCCAGTTCGGCGGCGGGCCGCTTCCAAAACACGGTTTTGCCCGTATCGCGGAATGGACTTATCTCAGATCGGGAATGTCCTCCGCCGGTTGCGCCGAGGCCGTCTTTGAGCTGGCCGACAGCGATGAAACCATGAGGTTCTGGCCGCATAAATTCCGCCTGGAGCTTGTCTTCCGGCTGTCGCCGGCGGAACTGGAAGTTTGTTTTTCCGTCCGGAACGCCGGGCAGTCGGATTTTATATTTCAGAACGGTTTGCATACCTATTTTGCGGCGGCGGACATTAATCGCGCCGCCGTGGAAGGGCTGGCCGGTAAAAAATTCATTGATTTTCTTGAGCCGGGTCCGGAAGCGACGGAAAAACGCCCGTGGATTACGTTTGACCGCGAGGTTGACCGGGTTTATCCCTTTGCCCCGGACAAACTGGTCATGGAGGATGGCGGTAACCGGCGGGAAATTGTTATTGAAAAGCAGGGAATGAATGACGTCGTTGTCTGGAACCCGTGGGCGGATAAATCAAGACGGATGGAGGATTTCGGGGATGAAGAATATAAAAGCATGGTTTGCGTTGAAACCGGCAATTTGCACGAGCCCGTGCGGCTTGGGGCCGGTGCGGTTCAGGCCGGCTCCACGAAATTCATTTCAGGAATGTTGAAAGCACAAGGTTGAGCAGTCCCCCTCCCAGAAAGGCCGTCAAGATCATGATCGCGCTGGCCTTGGCCATGTCTTTCAACCCAAGCTCGCGCAACAACACCACAAACGCCGCCGCGCACGGGAAATAAGCCGTCAGCACGACGCTGGCCACGATCAACTGACGGAGGCTTAAATTCAGCGGCGCCAGCATGCCCACCGCCACGTCCTTTCTCAAAAGCCCCACCACCAGCGAGGCGACCGCTTCCGAGGGCAGTCCCAGCAGGCGTTTCATAACGGGATCTAGAATCCTGCTTAAAAAATCAATAATCCCGAGGGTATGCAGGAGGTTGACAAATAATACTCCCAGCAGGACGTAAGGCAATGCCTCGCGGATGAATCCGCGGCTGCGCATCCAGATTTTCTGCAGAAGCGGCTTCCAGTAAGGCAGGCGGTAGGGCGGAATATCCAGGATCATTTCCGGCGTTTCTCCCTTGACCCAGCGTTTCATGAGCGTGCCGAGAATAATCCAGAACGCGAACAGCGAAAGGAATACCGCCGGAATTCCCAGCGCGCCGTGTTTGCCGAGGATTCCGGCCACCATGGCGATTTGCGCCATGCACGGCACGCAGACCCCCACCAGCGTGGCGGCGACGAACCTTTCCTTGCGGGTCTCAAAAACGCGCGCCGCCAGCGCGGCCGGCACGTTACACCCGAGCCCGAGCAGCATCGGCACAACCGCAAAACCGTGCAGTCCGACCCGGTGCATGATGTTATCCATCAGCACTCCCAGCCGCGGCAGATAACCGACGTCTTCCAGGATGCTCAGGACAAGATAAAACGCCAGCACGTAAGGCAATACCGCGCCAAGCGGGATGAACAAACCTGTGGTCAGCAGTCCCATCGCTTCGCCGAACTCTATTTGTCCTTCCACGAGATGGCCGATCAACAGGTCGTGCCAGAACCCCTTCCGGCCGAGCGCGTCCGAGAGCCATTTCATCACCGGAAGCCAGAGCCGTTCAAAAACCGGCTCGGCGGCGAATTTAATAAGTCCTTCCCCGATAAAACGCACGATTTCAAACGCCGCGGCCAATACTCCCACAGCGAAGACGTGTCCCCAGACCGGGTGAACGGTCAGGCGGCTGATGCGATGGGGCAGGGTGGGGTGCTGATGCCGCACATGCTGGACCGCATCCACGGTTTCGCCGATCACGCGCCATTTGTCCTCATCCTGGAACACACACGTTCCCGGTTTTGCCTTGAGGATCGTCTCTTTCAGCGTCTTGATTCCTTCGCCGCTCAAGGCGCAGATGGGGACGACCGGGACGCCGAGGAACTCTTCCAGTTTCTGCGGGTCAATGGTAATACCCAGGTCTTCAATCTCGTCCCACATGTTCAGCGCGACCACCATTGGAGCGCCCTGCCGGATAAGCTGGAGCGTCAGGCCGAGATTGCGCTCCAGGTTGGTGGCATCCACCACGTTGACGACAAGGTCGGCCCGGGACAGCAATATGGCCGCCACTTCCTCGGCCCGGCTGGAAGCATTCAGGCTGTATGTTCCCGGGACGTCAATGATTTCAAGCTCCGTATCGTTAATGGCAAGCTTGCCGCTGGCAAATTCAACCGTACTGCCGGCGTAATTGGAGATGATAACCTGTGTGCCGGTGAGCCGTGAAAAGACGGCGCTTTTACCGACGTTCGGTCCGCCCATTAGCACCGCCCGGAGCGTTTTTTTTGCCGGCTTTTTGTCGTCGGATTCCTTTTTATGCATCTTCCGTCCTTTTCACGATCACCCTGCCGGCAATGCCCCGTCCGAGGGCCACGTAACGTCCGTCCACGCAAACGGTTATAGGCCCGCCGAGAAACTGGGCGCTGATTTTGGCAAGCTTTTTGCCCGGCCGCAGGCCGAGCGCTTCCAGCCTCCAGGCAATGCCGCGTCCGCCTTCAATCGCTTGAATGACAGCCTGCTCGCCGGAACGCAGGTCTTTAATTGAAATTCCCAATGTTTTTTTTCCTTCCGGAATGTTTTAACCGGCATGCCCGGCACAGTCCCTTGATGCTCATCCGGTGTTCCAGGGCCTGAAATCCGTGTTTACGGCAGATGGCTTCCTGCCGTTTTTCAATGCCAGCGTCGTTGAATTCAATCGCCCGGCCGCAGGCGACGCAGAGCAGGTGGTCGTGATGTTTTTGCGTGAATTCATAGCGCGCCTTTCCTCCGCAGCGGAAAACCTCCTGGATTATTCCGGCCCGTGCCAGGCGGGAAAGCGTCCGGTAGACGGTTGCCTTTGAGGCGCGCAGTCCCTTGCGCTGCAAACGCGCGGTGAGCTGGTCGGCGTCCAGGTGAATCTGCGAGGAAACTAATTCGCGCACAATGCGTTCCCGCTCGGGTGTCCAGCGCATGCCGCGCCGGCGCCACTCGTCGCGCAGTTGTTCCACATATTTATGCCTTGAGCGCGTCATAATTCAAAGTATAGGAATTTCAAAAATACGCGCAAACCTGCCTTTGTAGCCGAACCCCTGTTCGGCGATGCAGGTTTTGTCGTCCGGAATCGCCGCAGGGGGATGCGGCTCCTACCGCGGTCAAATACAGTTGCCGCCTTTGGCGGCCTGTTTAATTGCAGTTGATTCTCAATTGCAATTGCGGTATCATTCATTTTATGCGCGTTTTGTCAACAGAATTATTATTGCCTGAATATTGCGCGATGTTCGGGTCGTATGTTTTAAAGGAACGGATTAAATTGCCGTGAAACAAACAGATCAGGGCTTGGGAACGGGAGCCAATATTATCCTGGAGAGCATATCGGACGGCGTGTTCACGGTTGACGAAAACTGGCGCATTACCTCGTTCAACCGGGCGGCGGAGGAAATCACCGGCATTTCCCGACGGGAGGCCGTTGGCCGCCGTTGCGCCGAGGTGCTCAGGGCCGGCATGTGCGAATCCGACTGCGCTTTGCGGAAAACGCTGGAAACCGGCCGGCCGATCATCAATAAACCCGCTTTTATTGTGAATATTGAAGGGCGCCGCATCCCGATCAGCGTTTCCACCGCCATTCTGAAGAACAAGAAGGGCCAAATCATCGGCGGCGCCGAAACTTTCCGGGACTTGAGCCTGGTGGAAGAACTGCGCCGGGAAATAGAAGGCCATTACCGGATTGGCGATTTGATCAGCCGCAATGCGGTTATGCGCCGTATTTTTGACGTTCTGCCCCAGATTGCCGCCAGCGAAAGCACGGCGCTGGTTCAGGGCGAAACCGGCACCGGCAAGGAACTTGTGGCCCGCGCCATACACGCGCTCAGTCCCAGGGCAAAAGGGCCGTTTGTGGCGGTCAATTGCGGCGCGCTTCCCGATACGCTCCTGGAATCCGAGCTTTTCGGCTATAAAGCCGGCGCCTTCACCGGCGCCGATAAAGACAAGCCGGGAAGATTTGCTTTGGCTGAAGGCGGAACGTTGTTTCTTGATGAGATCGGGGAAATAAGCCCCGCGCTTCAAATCCGTCTGCTGCGCATTTTGCAGGAAAAAACCTATGAACCGCTGGGCGGGACAAAATCCATTGCGGCCAACGTCCGTATAATCGCCGCCGCCAACCGCGACCTGGCTGTTTTGGTCAAAAAAGGTGTTTTCCGGCAGGACCTTTTTTACCGCGTCAATGTCGTGAAAATTGAACTGCCGCCGCTCCGCAGACGCAAAGAAGATGTTCCCTTGCTCGTTGATCATTTCATCGGCCGGTTCAACCGCATCCAGGGAAAAGCCGTAAAAGGCATCAGCGCGGAGGCGATGGCTTTGCTCATGGCGCATGATTTTCCCGGCAATGTCAGGGAACTGGAAAATATAATTGAGCACGCATTTGTGCTCTGCGGCAAGGGACAGATTGAGCCGCGTCATTTGCCGGAAGAATTTATCATCCGCGCGCCTGTGCCGAAAACATCCGGGAACATCCGCAATATGGTGCAGATAACCGAAGCGCAGGCCATTTTTGCCGCCCTGGAAAAGAACAAATTCAACCGTTTGGCCGCGGCCCGGGAACTGGGAATACATAAAAGCACCTTTTTCCGCAAGCTCAAGGCGCTTCGTATTTCCCTGCCGCCAAAAACAACCGGCCGCGGGAAAGGGGGATAAGTTGTTTTGCCTTGTTTTTCGGCCGTCCGCTTGTTACTTTTTGAGAACAGGAGGAAGGCCATGACAAAAAGGATGCATATGGCAAGAAAAATAAAAAATGTTTCAATGTTTTTTGCGCTGGTTTTGCTGGCATCCGCCTGCTGTTGCCGGGTGGAAAACGATCAGGCGCAGCCGGCCGGACAAAAATCAGCGGCGCGCGAGGCGATAAACGGATTTACCGGAAAAACCGCCGTGGATACTTTGCAGCGCGCCAGGCCGAAAATAGAAGCCGCCGGCGCGGTTGAACAGCGGAAACAGAGCGATCTTGAGAGCTTGACCGCGCCCTGAAACAGGGGGCGCGCCCGTCAAAGCAAATTCGCGCCGGCAGATAACGGATGTTGAGCGGTTGGCATGACCAATGTAGGACACAACTTGACGGGTATTGCGCTCGGCATTATATGCCTGCCGAAAGGCTCTTCCCTCTTGAGAACCAGCGTCCATTTGCTGGTTTTTATCACGTTATCCATGATGCCGGACCACGATATTCCCGGATGGGGGCATTCCAATTACCGGGTCAGCCATAGCTTGTTCGTCCATCTCTTGCCCATGGGAGTCGCCATTATGTTGCTTGCCTGGAAAAGGGGATGGCGGGCGCGGCTTGGCGGATGGCCCGTTGTTATTTGCGGCGGCCTGGCATGGATGAGTCATTTTTTATTGGATACGTTTTACAACCATGGCGCTGGGCTGGCCATGTTCTGGCCTTTTTCCGCAACGCGTGTGTCTCTGCCGATTCCGTGTTTTTCAACCCTCTCTCATGGCCCGGATTCATTCTGGTCGCACAATCTGCGCGTGTACGCCGTTGAAACGGCCTGTTACGGCCCGCTGGTGTTGCTGGCCTTGGCGGCAAGAATGATTTTTTCCAAATTTTGCACGCCAGTGCGCAAAATTTAGGTTTTTCAAAAACCGCCGCGGTTTTTGCGCTCAGTTTCTGCCGGCGCCGCATCTTCCGTTTGTTCTTCCCGCGCCTTGAAATTCCGTACCCCTTAATCCAGCGGCGGAATGAGTCGGACAGGATAAGAGCATATTCCGTAATCCCGTCCAAATGTTTGCAAAATTCTTCTGCGGACTAAATAGTGCTTGTCCGCCATGGTCGCATTTTTGCTCATGTATTTTAATAAAAGTCGCAATAATGCGCCTTAATTGCGACGAGTGCGGCGGCCGGTATATTGGTTTAAACAATTACTTATTAAAGACATATGCTGAAAAATCACAGGCTTTCAAAAATCTGGCATGGTTAATGCTATACATTATTATTGGTAAGTTATGAAAACAGCGATTTCATCGTGGAACGGAAGAATTGCGCCGGTATTTGATGTTTCCAGGCAGATAGCGGTGCTGGAGACAAACGGCGCAAGGGTAATCAGCCGCCAAACGGATAATCTTGAAACAGACGAACCGTTTGCGAAAATAAATCAACTTATGGAGCTTGGCATTGACGCGTTGATTTGCGGGGCTGTTTCGCGTCCCCTGGCGGACATGATAACCGCGCGGGGAATAAAACTGATTCCGTTCGTCGCCGGCGAAATTGAACAGGTTGAGGGGGCATATCTGACAGGAAATCTGGGGAACGCGGCATTTGCCATGCCGGGATGCTGCGGCCGCCGGCAGAGATTCAGAGGAGCCGGCGGCGGCCGGGGCCGGGGCGCGTGTTTTGGCGGCAGAAGAAGAGCGTTTATGTGAAGGAGGAAAAATTATGAAAATATTGGTAACAGCCAAAGGCAGAGAGATGACTGACGAAGTGGACCCGCGTTTCGGGCGGGCGAAGTTTTTTATCATCGTGGACACCGATACGAATGAAGTGTCCGCGCATGACAATTCGCAAAATTTGAACGCGGCGCAGGGCGCGGGCATTCAAGCGGCTCAAGGTGTTGTCCGGCTGGGAGCGGAAGCGGTCATCAGCGGCAATGTGGGGCCCAACGCTTTTCAAACCCTCAATGCCGCCGGTGTAAAAATGTATTTATGTCCGCAAGCCACGGTGGAGGAAGCGGTTAATAAATTCAAGGCGGGCGAATTGAAAGAGGTTTCGGCGGCTAACGTTCAGGGACATTGGAATTGATGATTTCTAAAAAGCAAAATACCGGAAAGGAGGTGAGTAAGATGCCAGGAGGAGATGGAACAGGACCACTTGGAATGGGACCGATGACGGGCCGCGCCGCAGGATATTGTGCTGGTTACGGAACACCCGGATACATAAATCCGATTCCCGGACGAGGTTTTGGAATGGGATTCGGACG
>JAQUQV010000024.1:1583-28647 GCA_028715905.1 Kiritimatiellia bacterium | reverse complement strand
ACAGTCCCCGGCATTCGCGCGGATGCCGGGTGATCTGTTTCCTTGAGAATCGCAGTTTTGTTGTCTGATTAAAAAACGGAGGTGGATTATGCCAAGAGGAGATGGAACCGGACCAATGGGCGCAGGCGCTGGAACAGGCCGCGGAATGGGCGGCGGAGGCGGTATGGGGATGGGCCAGGGACAAGGGCGCGGACGCATGGGCGGATTTGCAATGGGCCCCGGCGGCAACTGTGTCTGCCCAAGTTGCGGAAAAACAGCCCCGCATCAGCAGGGCACGCCTTGCACCCAGATGAAATGCCCGGCTTGCGGCGCGGTTATGACCCGCGCGCGATAAGGGGATATACCAGATGAAAATTGTAATTGCTTCCGGCAAGGGCGGAACGGGTAAAACGACTTTTGCGGTGAATCTTGCTTATGTGCTGGCTCAGCGCGGCGAGCGGGTCCGCCTGCTGGACTGCGATGTTGAAGAACCGAACGACCACCTTTTTATCAGGCCGGAACTTGCCGAGAGCCGCGATGTGACGGTTCTGAAACCGGCGCTGGACGCGAGTAAATGCGATGGTTGCGGCAAATGCGCGGAAGAGTGTAATTACAACGCGATCGCGGTCGTAAAAGGCAAGGTGCTGATTTTCAACGAGCTGTGTCATTCCTGCGGCGTTTGCGCTTATGTGTGTCCTCAAAAAGCTCTGACCGAGCGGCAAACGCCGATTGGCAAAATTATTACCGCGCCGCAAAATAAGCCTTTTTATTTTGCCTATGGCATGTTGAATATCGGGGAAGCGCTTGCCCCGAGCGTGGTCAATGCCGTAAAACAACATATTGATCTGAACGCAGTCAATATTCTGGATGCTTCTCCGGGAACGGCGTGTCCGGTTGTCAAGGCGTTGGAAGGTGCGGACGTTGCCGTTCTTGTTACCGAGCCCACCCCGTTCGGGCTCAACGACCTGAAACTGGCCGCGGCCATGACGTTGAAAATGGAAATCCCGACCGGCATCATAATCAATCGTTCCGACGGCCGGGATGAAATTATCAGTCAATATGCCGAATCAACCGGCATCCCGATCCTCGGCAGAATTCCATTCAAACGCGCATACGCGGAAACCTATTCAGCCGGACATATTCTGGTTGAACATCACCCGGAGTTGGATGAGAATCTGGCGTTGATTGGCGAAAACATCAAAAAATTAAAAGGCTCGCAAATTCCGCCGGAACCGCCGTTGGATGAATTGACCGTCGGCATTGAAAAAGCCGTTCCATTCGTTCCCGGCGCCGCTTCCGGTTACAAGGAAATGACCATTATCAGCGGCAAGGGCGGCACCGGCAAGACGACCCTAACCGCATCCTTTGCGGTATTGGCCAAACAAAGCGTGCTGGCGGATAATGACGTGGATGCGGCGGACCTGCATTTGCTTATTGTCCCTGAAATAATGGAAATTCATCCCTTTTCCGGCGGCTATAAGGCGGAAATTGAGGGCAACAAATGTATCGGTTGCGGCAAATGCGCTTCGGCCTGCCACTTTGATGCCATCCGTTTTGACGGGCCGGGCAATGATATTGTCGGGCAAACCTATCGCATTGATTCTTTTGCCTGCGAAGGATGCGGTTTTTGCCGGCTGGTGTGTCCCGTGAATGCGATCCGGTCGGAAAAAGCGGTTACAGGACAATGGTTTATTTCGGCGACAAGGCTCGGGCCTATGGTTCACGCCCGCCTGGGCGTTGCCGAGGAAAATTCCGGGCGCCTTGTCACTCAGGTGCGCAACCAGGCCGCAAAAATGGCCGACGAATTGCATTCTGACAGAATTATCGGCGACGGTCCGCCAGGGACCGGCTGCCCCGTGATTGCCTCGGTTTCGGGCACGGACCTGGCGCTGATTGTCACCGAACCCACGGTTTCCGGCGTGCACGACATGGAGCGCGTTTTGAAACTGACGGAACATTTCCGCGTGCCGGCTTTTGTGGTCATTAACAAAGCCGACCTTAACGCCGAGCAGGCGGATCATATTGTCCGGATAGCGGAACAATACAAATCGCGCGTGATCGGAAAGATACCATTTGACAGGAGCGTGAATGATGCTTTAATGGCCGGGAAGACGGTTGTGGAATACGGCCGGAGCGCCGCCGCGGAAACCATTCGCGGCATCTGGAAAGAAGTGGAGAGAGTTTTAATTAGCCACAAGACGCCACGGCCCTTCGGGTGAATTTTGTGCTTTTTGTGGCAACTTTGAATTTTCTATATTTTGGGAGAGATGGGAATGGGTGGTCTTATGGAAGATGTTTTTTTCGGGCGGATGAACGATCCGACCGGGTTCGGGACGATCAACGGACCGTGCGGCGACTCCATGGAATTTTACCTTTACATCCGCGACGGCGTGATTGAAGACGTGAAATATTACACCGATGGCTGCGGCAACACGCGTGTCTGCGGTTTGGCCGTTGCCCGGCGCGCTTATGGCAGAAAGATAACCGACGCCCTGTCAATCAGCGCCGGTGAAATCATCCGCTCCGGAGAATGCGAGCCGGAAGCCGGGCGCCATTGCGCGATTCTGGCCGTGAGCACGCTTTACCGCGCCGTTGCCGATTATTTGTTGAAACCTTGAGGTGTATGGGATGTGTTCAAGAGAAGCGTTGCCCCGCTTGCCGGCGGGTTTCGTTTCATTGAAAGCTTAAATATTTTTTGCCGCAAAACACAGAAAGTTTCAGAGGAGATTGCCATGATTCACAAGCCTTTTCAGGATATGATGATGCGCGCGCGGAACGAACGGCGGCGGCTGGTAATGCCCCTGATCGGGTTTCCAGGACTTAACCTGACCGGCTGTACCATAAAACTGGCCCAGCAGAATTACGGCGCGCATTTCCGGGTGATGCAGGCGATCGTGGAGGCCTTTCAACCGGACGCGGTTTTTCCCCTGATGGATCTGGCCGTTGAAGCCAATGGTCTGGGACGCTACACCGTTTTTCCCACAAGGGAATCGGCCACCGTGCTGAAAGATGAATTTTCATTGGATGACCTTGCTGTCTATGAAAAGATCAACATCTCTTTTGACACCCGCCTGCTGGGATATGTGGAAACGGTCAAATTGATGAGCATCGGCCTGCCAGTCTCCATTTTAAAAGGCGCTTATGTGACCGGCCCCTATTCCCTGGCCGCCCTGATCATGGGGGCCGACGAAGCCGCCCTGGCCACCATTTTGAGGCCCGATGATCTGGAAAAAGTCTGTCAGTTCACGACCAAGAAAATAAGGCAGTATGTGCAACTGCTGATCGCGGCCGGCGCACAGGTTATCTGTATTCTTGAGCCGAGCGCGGTCATGCTCGGGCCCGAGCATTTCCAGCGTTTTTCGGCCGATTATGTGAAACACATCATTGACAGCTGCCGCTACAGCGGGGTGGGCACGGTTTACCACACCTGCGGAAACACCATGCACCTTGTAAATAAAATGGCCGGGGCCGGCGTGGACGCCGTCAGTCTGGATTCGCCCGAGGCGGGCGTGGACCTGCCTGCCGTGGCAAGACGCCTGCCGCCGGAAGTTGTTGTTATGGGCAATATCAACCCGACCGGAGTTGTTTTGCGCGGAACTCCGGGTGAAGTTAAGGCGGAAGTAACGGACTTGCTGCGCCGGATGGATCCTTATCCCAATTTTGTTCTCAGCACGGGGTGCGATCTGCCCCTTGAAACCCCGCTTGAAAATATCCTGGCTTTCATGGAGGCCGGGCGCGGTTATCGGATCAATGGATAAAAATGGATCGTAAATTCAAATATTTATTCGGTCCGGTGCCTTCGCGCCGTCTGGGGCGTTCCCTCGGCGTGGACTTGGTTCCGTTCAAAACATGCACTTATGACTGTCTCTACTGTCAGCTCGGGCGGACCACCTGCAAGACAATTGAGCGGCGCGAATACGCGCCGGTTTCTGAAATCCTGGCCGAACTGAAACTTAAGTTGAAAATGGAAAATCCGCCGGACTATATCACGCTTTCCGGTTCCGGCGAGCCGACTTTGCATTCCGGCATTGACGCGCTCATTGCCGGAATAAAAAAAATAACCGCAATCCCGGTGGCCGTGCTGACCAATTCCTCTCTCCTGATGAACGCCGATGTGCGCAGTGCGCTCATGAAGGCCGATCTGGTGGTTCCCTCCCTGGATGCCGGGGATGAGGCCATGTTTCAGCGGGTTAATCGCCCGCATCCGGACATAACCTTTGAGGCCATGCTCTCCGGCCTGGAACAATTCTGCCGCGTTTACCGCGGGAAAACATGGCTGGAAATATTTTTATTGGGCGGACTGACGGCAACCGACGCGGAAGTCGCAAAAATAGTCAAATGCATTAAAAACATCGGTTTTACTCGTATCCAGTTGAATTCAGTCGCGCGGCCTCCGGCGGAAGATTATGCTTTGCCCGTTCCCCTGGCGCCGTTGGAGCGATATTGCGGCTTTTTCTCTCCGCGCGCTGAAATTGTTGCCGAGTATGCGCCGCCGCCCGCAATTGTTGCCGATGAGTCAAGCGCGCGGGATGTGCTGGCGTTATTGCGCCGCCGTCCGTGTTCATTGCAGGATGTGGCCGCGGGACTAGTCATTCATCCCGCGCTGGCCGCCAAGTATATTGAAAAACTTCTCAAACAGGGAGTTATTCAGCGCGTTAAAACAGGCGCGAAAGATTTTTACAAGGCGGTTTCAGCTGGTGAATAATCAATTATGGAGGTCATTATGCCGGTCCGGCCTGAAGTAATTCCATTTATCGGCGCGGTTATAATTCTGTTCGGACTGCTTGCGCTTGTTTTGCGGGCGCGCGGAAAGCCGGTCGGGCGTTTGGGGTGGTTTTGCCTGGCGCCCGCGCTGGTGTGCATTGCCTACCTGCTGTTCTTTTTCCGCGATCCGGAGCGTGTTGTCCCCAACTATCCCGCCGCGGTGGTGGCCGGGGCCGACGGCCGGGTAATGTCGGTTGTTACGTTAAAGGAAAATCAAATCTTGAAAACCGAATGCGTGCGCATCAGCATTTTCCTGAGCCTTTTTGACGTGCATGTCAACCGCGCTCCTATTGACGGGCAATCACGTTTCCTCGGCTACTTTCCGGGCAAGCGGCTCTTTACTTTCCAGGAAAAATCATCCGAGCTGAACCAGCACAACAAGATTCTGATTGAGGGAGAGCGGACGCGCTGTCTGGTGACCCAGATTGTGGGGCCGGTCTGCCGCCGGGTGGTCTACTGGCTGTCCCATGACAATGCGGCGGCCGTGGCGAAGGGGGAAAGGATCGGCATGATGAAGTTCGGCTCGCGTCTGGACATGTATTTTCCGGCGGGCGATGTTGAAGTCGTTTGCCGGCCCGGCGACATGGTCAGGGCGGGCGAAACGATCGTGGCGCGGCTTAAATCTTCTGAAAAAAGCCGGTAGTGTCTGAAACAAAAAAACACAATGATGATTCGCGAGATCATTCGAGAGCTCAAATCACACGCGCCTTTTACGGCGATGGGGACGGTCTCGGGCATTCTGATTATCGTGTTTATATCGGCGGCAAATGTGCCGCGCGGTGTTTCCGAAACTTTATTCTGGACCCTGCATCCCGTGCATGTGTTTTTGAGCGCGCTGGTTACCACGGCAATATATAAGCTCCATACATGCCCCCGGGTGGGAATCAGGTGCCTGACGGGGAAATGCAATTTATGGGTTTTAATCGTAATAGGCTACATTGGCTCGGTGGGCATCGCCACTTTGAGCGATTCTCTGATTCCTTACGCGGCAGAATTTCTGCTTGATATGCCCCGCAAGGGCATACATCTTGGATTTATTGAGAAATGGTGGCTGGTTAATCCGCTGGCCCTCCTGGGCATTGCAGTCGGTTGTGTCTGGCCGCGCACTCGTTTTCCCCATTTCGGCCATGTTTTTCTCAGTACCTGGGCTTCCGTGTTTCACATTGCCATGGCCATGAGTTCTCCGTTGACCTGGTTGACCGCGCTGGTTATTGCCCTGTTTTTATTCCTGGCCGTCTGGATTCCCTGCTGTGTGAGCGATATTGTCTTTCCGTTGTTGTTCGTGAACAAGCCAAAAAAAGAAGGAGGCATGCCAAATGAGCGCATTACCGCAAAAAGTTCTTGAGGCGTGGGCAAACCGCGATGTGCCCGTCATTCTGGCGACGGTCGGCAAGGACAACACGCCCAATATTATTTATGCGACCTGTGTGGGAATATTCGGCAATGATCGCCTGGTTGTAGCTGATAATTTTTTTAGCAAAACCCGTGCCAACATATTTGCCGGAAGCAAAGGCGCGATCCTGTTCCGCGATAAAAGCGGTACGGCTTACCAGGTCAAGGGGACCCTGGAATATCACAAGGAAGGCGAAATTTTTCAGCACATGAAATCATGGAACCCGCCCCGGCATCCCGGCCACGCCGCCGTGGCCTTGAAGGCGGAAGAAGTCTATTCCGGCGCCGAAAAAATTTCATAGTGAAACTTCGCATCACAACACTCGTTGAGGATACTGCCGGCGGACGCGGACTCCTGGCCGAGCACGGGCTTGCCTTCTGGATTGAACTGGGGGCGCGTAAAATTTTCTTTGACACGGGCCAGGGTCTGGTGTTGCCGTCAAACGCCTGCCAGTTGAATATTCTGCGGGAAGAAGCCGGTGATGTGATTATCAGTCATGGTCATTACGATCACACCGGCGGTTTGGGGGAAATCCTGCGGCTGGCGGGGAAAAGGCGGGTTTATATGCATCCCGCGGCCTTGATGCCGAAATATGCCCGGAACACGGACAATTCATCGCGCGCAATCGGTCTGCCGCCGCCGTTAAATGAGAAACAAATCCGCGTGCGGAGCGAGCTGGTTTTTACGGAAAAACCGGTGGAGATTGGCGAAGGGCTCTTCCTGACCGGCCCGGTGCCGAGACAAAACGATTTTGAGGACGTCGGCGGCCCGTATTTTACCGATCCGGCCTGCTTACAACCGGATGCTCTGGCGGACGATCAATCGGCTTTTATTGATACTCCGGACGGCACGGTTGTGATCCTGGGTTGCGCTCATGCCGGCGTGGTAAACACCCTGAATTATATCCGGGAATTAACCGGCCATCACCGTATTCACACCGTGCTTGGCGGAATGCATCTGCTCTCTGCCGGACCAAAGCGCATGGCCAGGACATTGGCGGAGTTTCGGCGACTTGACATCAAACGGCTGATTCCGTGCCATTGCACCGGTTTTGCGGCCACGGCGCAATTACGGCATGAATTCCGCGATAAATGCGCGCCATGTCCGGTTGGCACGGTTTTGGATTGGAGCCAATAATCCATGATGGAGGAAACAAATGAACGTGGTTGTGCTTGGTGCGAGTAATAAGCCCGCGCGTTACAGTTACCAGGCGGTCAAACTGCTGGCGGAAAAGGGCCACGCTGTTTTCCCCGTTCATCCGGCTGTTTCCGAAATAGACGGAATTCCGGTATTCAAACGTCTGGCAGATATTCCAGCCCCGATTCATACCATAACCGTCTATCTTTCTCCCGAACGTTCCGCGGCCCTGGCGGATGAAATCCTGACCGCTCGGTCCCGGCGCGTAATTTTCAATCCCGGCGCGGAAAATGCAGATCTCGCCCGACGGCTTCAGCAAACCGGTGTTGAAGCCCTGAACGCCTGCACGCTGGTTATGCTCAAGACCAATCAATTTGAATGAACCATGAAAACTGCGTTTGAATGTGTTCCCTGTTTTGTCCGCCAGGCCGCCGAAGCCCTGACGCTGTGCGTGCCGGATGTTTTGCGGCGCGAACGCCTTATGCGGCGTCTGCTCGGCGAAATCGCCAAGGCCGATTGGAACGTCATGCCGGTGACGATTACCCAGCGCATACAGCGCATTATTCGCTCGGAAACCGGAGAGCAGGATCCCTACCGCCCGATCAAGGAACGGATGAATCGTGTCGCTCTGGATTTACTGCCGGCTTTGATTTCTGCCGCGCGCCGCCAACCGGAACCGCGCGAGGCTTTCGTGCGTCTGGCCATTGCCGGCAACCTGTTGGATTCCGGCGCCAAAACCGGCATCACTTCGGATGAGTTGCCCGGGCATCTGGAGGATGTCTGGCACAAGCCATTGGCCGGCAGTGTGGCCGCGTTGTTCCGCGCGGCCGAGGAGGCGGGAAGCATTTTATACCTGGCGGACAATGCCGGCGAAATAATTTTTGACCGCTTCCTGTTGGAGGTTCTGCCCGCCGGAAAAATAACGGTTGCGGTCCGGGGAGCCCCGGTTCTTAACGATGCCACCATGGAAGACGCGGAGACGGCCGGTATCCCGAAAGTCGCTCCGGTGATTGCCAACGGCTCGGACGCGCCCGGCACCATTCTATCCGAGTGTTCGGAAAATTTCCGGTTGCTCTTTGACCGCGCCGATCTTGTTATTTCCAAGGGGCAGGGGAATTATGAAACGCTTTCGGATGTGTCCGAAAAAATATTTTTTCTACTGACCGTCAAGTGCCCGATTATTGCCGCTGATATCGGCGCGCCGGTCGGCAGTATGGTCGTCTACCGTCGGAATGGATAAGATGATTTTTAATATGACTTCCTCATCTCGCAGCCTGTTTGATTTCAGCCCGCTGGCGGCAAGATATGACGCCTGGTACCGCACTGCCGCCGGCCGCCGCCATGACGCGGCCCAGAAAAAAGCGGTGCTGGAACTGCTCCCGGCGGCTCGGACGGGCAAAAAAAAATTCCTGCTGGATGCCGGCTGCGGCACGGGACATTGGAGCGTTTTTTTTGCAAAACATGGATTTGAAGCAACCGGGGTTGACGTATCTCCGGAAATGATTTCCGCGGCGCGGGCGCGCCGCGCGCCTCATTGCCGTTTTGCCGTGGCGGATGTGATGCTCCTCCCGTTCCCGGATGGTGATTTTGACGCGGTCAGCGCCATGGCCGCGCTGGAATTTGTCCCGGATGCGCGCCGGGTCTGCGCCGAGATGTTTCGTTGCCTGAAATCAGGCGGCCGGTTGATAGTCGGAACCTTGAACCGCCTGGCCGGGCTCAATCGCCGGCGCATCGCCGACCGCTCCGAACCTTACCTTTCGGCGCGCATGTTTTCTCCAAAAGAATTACGCAAATTGCTCTCGCAGTTCGGCAGGGTGAATATCCGGTTGACGGCGGAACGGGGCGCTGGCGATGAATCGGGCGCATTTATAGTCGCCGCGGCGGTCAAATCATGAATATTCAGGCCGAGATAAGTTTATATCCGTTGCGAACCGCGCATGTCGGAGAGATTATTGCGCGGTTTACCAGGGAATTGCGCGCCAATGGTTTAAAACCCGAAACCGGCGCGATGAGCACAATGGCGCGCGGCGAATGCCACCTGGTGTTTGCCGCCGCAGAGCGGGCGTTTAATGCCTGCGGACGGGACGCGGATATCGTTTTGGTTTTAAAAACATCCAATGCCTGTCCATGGATACGCCATAAAAAAAAGAGAATAAAAAATGCGTAAAAAACAATATTGCTTGACTATCCAACCCCAGGGCCAATCGCTCTTTGTTCTGCCGGAAACGAAAGTGATTGAAGCGGTCGCCGGCATCGGCGTAACGATTGACACCCCCTGCGGCGGCGCGGGCACCTGCGGGAAATGCCGCATCCAGGTCGCCGAAGGAGTCGCGCCCCCCTCCGATGCGGATAAAAAGGTGTTCAGCGCCGATGAGATTCAAAACGGCTGGCGGTTGGCTTGCCAGACTTCCGTGCGCGGCGATATGACCATCCATGTCCCCTCTTCCTCCCTCTTTGCCGACCAGCACCAGATTCTGGAAACTTCCGCCGGCGAAAAAATTGACATTGCGCCCGCCATCCGCAAGGTTTTTGTGGAAATGCCCCTGCCGTCGCTGGATGACGAAACTCCCGATCTGCTGCGGCTTGAGCGGACGCTGGGGCAATTCAAGTGTGATGTAGAACTCCTGCGCAAATTGCCCGCTCTTTTGCGCGAGTGCGGTTTCAAGGGCACGGCCGTCCTTTCCGACCGATGGTTGATTGATTTTGAGGCGGACGACACCACTTCCCGGTCTTACGGCGTGGCGTTTGATGTCGGCACCACGACGTTGGTCGGGGACCTGATTGATCTGCGCACGGGTGAGGAAAAGGCGCTGACCTCGCGGATGAATCCGCAAATCCGTTTTGGGGACGATGTTCTTTCGCGCATCCGGCATTCAGCTTCATGCCCGGACTGTTTGGAGGATATCCGGGGCGTTTTAACGCATGAAATGGCGGCAATGATAGATGCCCTGTGCCGCGAAGCGGCGGTGGAACGGCGGCAAATTTACGAAGTTACCATTGCCGGAAACACCGTTATGCAGCAGATTCTTTGCGGGGTAAATTCGCGGTTTCTGGGTGAAGTGCCGTTTGTGCCGGCGCATGCGCGCGGGCTTTTATTGGCCGCCCGGCGTCTTGGCATACCGATCGCGCACTGCGGTATGGCCTACGTGTTCCCGATTGTCGGCGGGTTCGTCGGCGGCGACACCGCCGCGGGAATGTTGTCCGCAAAAATTATGGAGCGTGATTCTCCGGTCCTGTTCGTGGATATCGGCACCAACGGTGAAATTGTCCTGGTGCATGACGGCCGGATATGGGCCGCTTCCACGGCGGCCGGGCCGGCTTTTGAAGGCGCGCGCATTACCTGCGGCATGCGGGCCGCGCGGGGGGCCGTTGAAAAAATCGTGCTGAACGGCGATGTTCATCTGGGAACCATCGGCAATACCCCGCCCAGCGGCATCTGTGGCAGCGGTTTGATTGATCTGCTGGCCGAATTGCTGAACCATGGCATTGTTAATTCGGAAGGGCAGCTTCTGCCGCCGGATGAATTGCCGGCCGGTCTTTCCAGGGCCTTGGCCAAACGCGTGCGCGTGACCGCCGAGGGGGCAGTTGAATTCCTGGTGGCCAGCCGCAGCCGCGGCCAGGCCGAAGAACCGATTGTGCTGACCCAGCGGGACGTTCGCGAAGTTCAACTGGGCGCCGGCGCCATCCGCGCCGGCACTTCCATCCTGCTCAAAAAAGCGGGGTTGCGCCCCGGCGATATCCGTTCCGTCCTGCTGGCGGGAGGCTTCGGTAATTTTATCCGCCGCAATCATGCCCAGCGCATCGGTCTCTTGCCGGGCGGCATTGACCATGAAAAAATCGTGTACATCGGAAATGCCTCGCTCAGCGGGGCAAAATGGGCGCTTTTGAGCGTGGAGGCCAGGAAACGCGTTGAAACGCTTGCCCGGCAGACCGAGCATATTGATCTCTCGCGCGATCCTGATTTCCAAAGCGAATTCGCCGAGGCCATGATATTTCCAGGGGCAAACGAGTAAAAAAAGGAGAAATAAAAAATGCCCATCTACGAATACAAGTGCAAAAAATGCGGTAAAACATTTGAACATCTGGCCAGAAGTCTTTCCGAGCCAGCGCCCAAATGTCCGCAATGCGGCGCATCCCGGCCGGAAAAGCAGTTTTCCGCCTTCAGCGCCGGAACGGGCGGCGGCCGCAGCGATTCTTTCGCCTGCCCGGGCGGCGCCTGTCCGACCGGCGCGTGTCCGACGGGCACATGCCCGTCGGGCACCTGTCCGTTGGGATAAAATGAAAGGTCTGTTAAAAACTAGCGAGAAAGTTGATCAAATCAAAGGCGTAACATTTGAGGAAAGAGCGCGGCTGGTGTTGTTCAGCCTGGGAAAAAATCCGGATGAAATTCGCAAGGCATACCGCCGCCTTGCCAAACGCCACCATCCGGACATGTCCGGAGGCTGTTCGTTAAAATTCAAAGTTATCAATGAGGCCTATCTGCTTCTGGCAAAGGGGCAAATATCAAAACAACCATTGCTGGCTGATGACGAGCTTGTCATGGCAATCACGGGCCGGCGCGTGGCGTCTTTGCTCAACAGGCAGAAAGAATGGGAAAAATATGAGCGCTGGCACCGCCAGCGGTTCTACGACGGCTGGGAAGCGGTTTAACGGATAGTTTCAGAACATTGAACATTTAACTTTAAACATTTTCTGAAAGGATAAAAGACATGGAAAATGCGGAAAACAGACAGAGCCAATACAGCCGCGCCAAAGATAATTCGGATGCGTTGCCTGAAGAACAGGTCATGCGGGAACGTCTTGCGCGAATAAAACATAAAATCCTGGTGCTCTCCGGCAAGGGCGGGGTCGGGAAAAGCACGGTGGCGGCCAATCTGGCCGTTTCGTTGTCGCTTTCCGGCAAAAAGGTCGGCCTCCTGGATGTGGATATTCACGGCCCCAGCATTCCGAAAATGCTTGGTCTGGAAAACACACGGATCGCCGCGCGGGAAGACGTCATTCTGCCGGCCGAAAAAGACGGTTTAAAAGTGATGTCCATCGGCTTTCTGCTTCAAAGCCGCGATGAGGCCGTTATCTGGCGCGGCCCCTTGAAAATGGGCGTTATCAAGCAATTTCTGAAAGACGTGGAATGGGGGGCGCTTGATTACCTGGTGATTGATTCACCCCCGGGCACGGGCGATGAGCCGCTTTCCGTCTGCCAGCTGGTCAAGGACGCCGACGGGGCCGTGATCGTAACCACTCCCCAGAACGTGGCCACGAACGATGTGCGTAAATCCATCAATTTCTGCCGGCATTTGAACCTGCCGGTGCTCGGCGTGGTGGAAAACATGAGCGGATTCGTCTGCCCGAAGTGCGGTGAATTCACGGCGATCTTCAAGACCGGAGGCGGCGAGGAGATGGCAAACGAAATGCACACGCCTTTTCTGGGGCGCATTCCGCTGGACCCCGCGGTCGGCGAGGCGTGTGATGAGGGCAACCCGTTTGTGCGCCATCATAGCCGGTCGGAAACGGCCAAAGCATTTGAACGGATCATCGCGCCGATTCTGGCATTGTCGGCGCAAGCGAAAGACGCGTCAGCAGTCAAAACAGACAGAAAAGAGGAGGATATTATTATGAAGATCGCAATACCAATAGCGGAAGGAAAACTCTGCATGCATTTCGGGCACTGCGAGCAGTTTGCCCTGCTGGAAGCTGACAAAAAGACAAAAAAGATTACCGAAAAAAAATTCCTTACCCCGCCGGCCCACGAGCCGGGCGTCCTGCCAAAGTGGTTGCATGAACAGGGCGCAAATATTATTATCGCCGGCGGAATGGGACAACGCGCGCAGAACCTGTTTGCCGAGAACAACATCACGGTCGTGGTGGGCGCGCCCGGCGAAGAGCCCGAAAAAGTCGCCGCCGCCTGGCTCTCCGGCACCCTTCAGGCCGGAACGAACGTCTGTGACCATTAACAGGATTTTGGAATATCTTCATGCTGTCAGCGGATATAAGATGCCTGTTGCTGGATTATCAGCGCGACGAGATAACCGAATATCATATTTACCGGCGGCTGGCGGCCCGGCAGAAGTCTTCCGCAAACCGGGAGGTGCTGGAACGTATTGCCGAGGACGAAAAGCGGCACTATGAACAATGGAAGGCCTATACCGGCGAAACCGTTGCGCCGTCCTCGTTCAAAATATGGTTTTACGTCTGGATCAGCCGCATTTTCGGGCTTACTTTCGGCCTCAAGCTCATGGAGCGCGGCGAGGCGAGCGCCCGGCAATCCTATGGTTCGCTTCCCGCGGAAATTAAGGAAGCCGAAGATATTGCCCGGGAGGAAAGCGGCCATGAGGACAAACTGCTGGCTATGCTGGATGAGGAACGCCTGCGCTACGTCGGCTCCATTGTGCTAGGGCTGAATGACGCGCTCGTGGAGCTGACCGGCGCGCTGGCCGGCCTGACGTTTGCCCTGCAAAACACGAAGCTTATCGCCCTGACCGGTTCCATTACCGGCATTGCGGCGGCCTTCTCCATGGCCGCTTCCGAATATCTTTCCACCAAGGCGGAGGGGACGGGGCAAAGCCCGCTCAAGGCGGCCCTTTACACCGGCGCGGCCTACGTGCTGACCGTGGTTCTCTTGATCATGCCGTATCTTATCCTTGCCCGCTTTTATGCGGCGCTGGCTTGCACCCTTGCAACGGCCGTAAGCATCATTGCCGTGTTCAATTATTACATCTCCGTCGCCCGCGGCGAGCCGTTCAGGAAACGTTTTACGGAAATGGCGGGTTTGAGCCTGGGAGTGGCCGGCCTGAGTTTTCTCGTGGGACTTGCCTTGCGGAAGTTCCTTGGCGTGGAAATATAATCCGCGCCGTCTGGACGGTCTATTTCATCAAAAGCAGGCTCAGGGCCATGACCAGCATGCCCGCGACAAGCCCCAGCAGGCTGTCGTGCCCCTTGCCATAGGCCCGGCTGGTCGGCAGAAGTTCATCCAGGCTGATGTAGACCATGATGCCCGCCACGCCTCCAAACAATATGCCCATTACTTGAGGCGGAATGATTCCGGCCGGGCCGCCCATAAAGAACCGAAGGGCCAGATAAGCGATAAGCGCGCCGGCCGGCTCGGCCAGGCCGCTGAGCAGGGAATATAAAAAAGCTTTTTTGCGGTTTCCGGTGGCATAAAAGATCGGCACGGAAACGCTGATGCCCTCGGGAATGTTATGCAAGGCGACTGCCACCGCGATTGCCAGGCCCAGCGCCGGGTCATGCAGGGCCGCCAGAAAAGTGGCCAGTCCTTCCGGGAAATTGTGAATGGCAATGGCCAACGCCGTGAGCAATCCCAGGCGCATGAGTTTGTGGTGATGGGCGTTGTGGTTGCGCGTGTTAAGTCCTGATTGGTCGCCGTTTTTTACGTAGTCCGGTATCCGGGCCCGCGGATCATGCAGGGGGGCCGTTTCCGCTTCCGAGTGGGTCTCGTGCGGATTTTCAGCCGAGGGGATGAGGTTGTCAATAATGCCGATTAAAAGCATGCCCCCGAAAAACGAAGCCGTATTAATCCAGTGTCCAAGGTCGCCGTACCGGGCGGAGAGTGTTTCCGCCCCTTTGAAAAATATCTCCACAAAGGATACGTAGAGCATGACGCCCGCGGAGAATCCGGTCGCCACCGAGAGAAAACGATAATTTGTCCGCCGGGCGGCGAACGCGATGATGCTCCCGATGCCCGTGGCCATGCCCGCGAACAGCGTCAGGGAAAGCGCAATCCAGACATTACTCATGTTATTGATAATGTTAGCGGTTGCGGAAATGCAAGGCAATGAAAAAACAGCTTGCGCGGTTGATGCGACGGTGATAGGATGGGAACTACGAAAGCGTGAATGAAACTGTTCTGTTAAAACGCTCGCTTTTGTGTAGAAGCTATGCGTAGAGAACCCGGGGTAATCGGAGGTTTGGCTGCGGCTGGACGGCTCCGCCTTAAAAAAGAGGGATTATGGGATTAGTCCGTTTCAGCATATCTCTTGACGGCGATTTGCTGGCAAAGTTTGACCGCAAGGTTAAAAGCGAGCGTTGCCCGACCCGTTCCAAGGCGGTCGGCGACCTTATCCGCAAGACCCTGGTTGAGGAAGAATGGTTCCGGGGCGGCGGGAAAGTGGCCGGGGCGATTGTGCTGGTTTATGACCACCACAAGCCCGATCTGGTGGCTAAACTGACCGATGCCCAGCACGCCAGCCATCACGCCATTATTTCCACGCAGCATATTCACCTGGACCACGACAATTGCCTGGAAATCGTCGCCGTGCTGGGCAAACCGCCGGAAATTGATGCGGTTATCAAGCGTATCAGGGCTATCAAGGGGATCAAGCATGTTTCGTTCGCGGCCGCCACCACCGGCAAAAGCCTCTCGTGAAGGCGATGAAAAGCTGACCACAGCCCTCGATTTTCAGCCTATTTTCTAGATAGCATTGCCGCTTTGCTGATGTCCTCAATGCTCTTTTCTGGCCATAATTTTCTCTGCCACCTTGTATAGTCAAACGGCTCACGCTTGATCAGCGCGATAAATTTCTCCGCCGCCACATCCCCTAATGCTCCGGCAATCAATCCCATCATCATTAAGCCGAACTTTTGTTGAGTAGTGGCATTTTCGGGGATAACATTTGTTTTGAGATTGAAAAACACTGCCGTTACATGTAATCTATAAGCATGAATTACACGGTGGATCTGAAGCCGAGGGCGATCAAAGACTTAAAGCATTTGCAAAAGCAGGATGCTTCGCGGATCGTGAATGCTTTGGAAAGACTGCGATCTGACTTGACCGGAGACGTAAAGAAACTGACCAACTTCACACCGGAGTATCGGCTGCGCGTCGGACAGTTCTGAATATTGTTTGAGATCGAAAACGAAACACAGATTATCGTCTACCGCGTCGTTCATAGGCGCGAAGCATATCGGTAGAAGGAGAAATAAAAATGGTAACATTACATCCGAGCATACTCGAACGAGACGGGAAAAAGGCTTTTGCTGTCCTGCCTTATGAGGAATTTCTGAAGATCGAAGAAGAACTTGATAATCTTGAGGACATCAAAGATCTTCGCGCCGCCAAGGCAGAAGAAGTAACCGCCTCTACCGCTTCCCTTGCTTCAGTTCGGAACGAATTGAAGATTTGAGCGAACAAGATGATGAAGAAATTAATGATGATCGCGCTCGCCTGCTTGGCTACCGGGTGTGCTGGATGCCGGATGGATCGCCCCCCCCCCCCCCCCCCGGAACACAAAATGATCGAGATGGCGTTCTTCAAGTGCGAGAAGTGCCAATCGCTCGAAGGTGGAATCTACGGCAACCCCAAAGGTCCATTCAAGTCGCTGCACTCGCCACAGGCGAAAGCGTGTGTTCACGACTGGCAGGCGATCAACATGGCGGAGTTCAAGATGCTCGGAACAGAATGGAAGGGCGTTGACTGGACGAAGGAAATCCCCTTCTGGAATCCGGAAACAAACAGAATCCCGAACCAGCCCTCGGAGGCGACTCGCTAAAGCTCGCGCCTCAAGGGCAACGTTCCCGGCGCGCTGCGCGCTCCGGGAACGGCGAGTTGCCGGCTGCGCCCGGCCAACTCGCCGTTGGACATGAAAGAAAAACGATCATGAAAAATTGGATTCTTGGCATCTCGCTTACAGTCAACGTCATTCTTGCCGCAACCTTCTTTTTTACCATGCAATATGCGAAAAAGATATACCTCCTCTCGGTTGCGACGGCGGCGCAGACGGAACTCCGAGTGAATGAACATCATTGTATCGGATCAGACTGGAAACCGTCACTCTATTTTAACAACGAACGGGACATTACCCAGAACTCGACCGCGTTATCACGCAAGCGAAGGATGCCGGGGTCTGGTCGCGTGAATCCAGTATGCTCATCAGCGACCCTACCTTCCGCGAACAACTCATTACCGACGTCAAGACGCATATTTGGCCCGGCATCCAGCGCCTGTTTCAGGGGACAGAGTTGGTTGCCGGCGCCCATTCAGAACAAGACCAATGCCTTATAGGCATTGGGGGTGCGCTAACGACGGGATAATGGCCGCTTTTGGAGGCTGAAATAGGGTAACACTTCTAAGAGAAGATCTATTGAAGATCTTCAGGAGTGTTACAGATGAAATCAGGAAAGAAGGTAGGTTGGAGCAAGGCCGGTAGGAAGGGAGAAGAGACGAAAGGGAAGCGCCCTCCTGGGGGGAGAGGAGGGCGCGGCGCGGCGGGCCAAAATGACGCGGGCGCCATTGAGTCGATAAGTTCCGGCGGCCATAAGCATTCGCAGAAGTACGAGCTCAAGCGGCGCGCGGTACAGTTGTGTCTGGAAGAAAGCGTGCCGGTGAAGGTAGTGGCCCGGGAAGTTGGAGTCAGTCGCTGGACGATATTCGAATGGGGGCGGCAATACCGCAAGAACGGGGAGGAAGGGCTGCAACCACGGAGAGGTGGAGACAAGCAGCCCGTTGCGTCTGGCAAGCCAGATTCACGAGCATTGATCCGCGCGGAGATAATGGCGCTCAAGCGCAAACATCCGGCCTTCGGGATCAAGCGCATCTCGCAAACATTACGGCGGATATTTCACCTGCCGACAAGCCCGGAGACGGTGCGGAAAACGCTGCATCGCGCAAAACTCATCAAGCCCCGGAAAAAGAAGACTCCATCCAATCCATCGAAGCCGCGCTTTTTCGAGCGCGCGACGCCCAATCAGATGTGGCAGAGTGATATCTTCCCCTTCAAGCTTGGCGGGGAAGCGGTCCGTCCGCCGGAATGGCTGGGTCCTGGGGGGTATGCCTATCTGATCGGGTTTATTGACGATCATTCCCGGTACATCACGGCGCTGGAATTATTCCGCAGCCAGACGGCCGATAATCTGCTTGAGGTGTTCCGGCGCGGGGTTGGAGCGCACGGTGTGCCCAATTGTGGGGCGCCGTTAAAGACACGCAACCCTTCCGCCAAATCCTTGATGCTCTCTCAAAACCACGCCTTCAAAACTCCCGCCGTATCCGCTCCCTGGAAATAACCGGCAAAGACCGGGAATTCCTTCAGGCCTTGTCCGATCCGAAGTTTGCCGTCTCCGGCCTGACCAATAAAGACCTGCGTCAAATACTCCGCCTTACCCCCTGGGCCAAGGGCGGATCCGAAAAACAGCTTTCCGCCCGCATCAGCCGCCATTTGCGCCTTATGCGCGAGCACGGCCTCATCCGCAAAATGCCCAACCAGCGCCGTTATCTTCTCACTTCCTCAGGCCAAATATTAACCACCGCGCTCAATGCACTCCTGGCCGCATCCACACAACAGCTCGTCAATCTCGCCGCTTAAGCGGGCAAGTTCGCGCCAGGGGCGCTTTGTGGCGCGAGATGATCCGCGCATATATTTCATCCCACATCATCCTTACCCAGCATTATTTTCTTGCTTTTCATCACGGCTTTTGACATTTCAGGTGCTAAAAGGGTTAAAATTATTTCTTTTCCCAGTTTGAAATCAGCAATTCGGCGCGGGGGATGGAGCGGATATCAGATTTTACGCGGCTGTTGCCGCTGGGGTATTTTATTAAAACCTTTTGCATCCTGAAGCCGGCATACATTTTACGGACCGGGGCAGTCGTTTAATGACAAGATGAAGCGCCGGCGGTCTTTTGAAGAGTATCCCGGAGCCGGAGAAAATCGGCCTCGCATAATTTGACGGCATAATCCTGGCTGACACCATAATAAGGCGGGTCGACATAAAAGAACGTTTCCGGCCGATCATATCGCTCGATACAGGCACGGGAATCAAGCCGTTCGATCGTGACGCGTTGAAGCCGCCAATGCGCTTGCATAATCGTCTCTTCCATTGTGGTTAAGTTAAGGTTCATAGGCCGAGTTGCGCCAGACCCGAATGACCGGCTACGGTCATCTGTCTTGCCGCCGAAGCCGGGCCGCTGCCAGATAATAATACCTGGCGGCGCGTTGCAGATCGGTGAGTGTGGTCGGATCCCTGCGCCTTTCTATTTCAATATAGGAATTTCAAAGTTGCCCAATAGGTAGGGCGAGGCGTCCCTGCCGAGCCGTCTGATGAAGATCGGCTCACCCTGAGGGTTCGCCCTACCGGTTGAAAGCGGAAAAAGTTGCCCACCTGCGCGACAAGTTGAAACAAGGCGATAAAAGTCTGGTTGGGAACAGGGGGTATCGGCGGTTTTTGAAAATAGAGGGGAAAGGACATTTCATCGTTGATGAAAATCAGATTAAAAATGAAGAACGTTTTGACGGAGTATGGGTATTGCGAACGAATACTGATTACCCTGCCGAAAAGGCCATGGCTTACAAAAGCTTGTGGATGGTCGAAGATATAATTCGCACCACCAAGTCGATCCTTGATACGCGGCCGATTTATCATAAATGCGACGAAACGATTCGCGGTCATGTATTTTGCAGTTTTCTGGCGTTGCTTTTGAAGGCCGAATTGGAGAAACGCCTGACGGAAAAAGGAGATTGCCGGGTTCGGATGTAAATTGTAAAAGCCGTTCAAACCGGAGCGAAAGTATTAATCAGTGCATAGCCTTGGCCAGCGCGCGCACATAGGCCCTCAGCCTGTTTTTCCGCGCCGCTTCCACCAGCGCGCTCCCCACGACGATCGCATCCGCATGCCTGGCGGCCATCCGCGCCTGGGCGGCGTTGCTGATGCCGAACCCGGCCGCGAGCGGGGCGTTTGTGAGGGAACGCAATTTTGCCAGTTGGGCGTTTAATCCGGAGCTCAATCTGGAGCGGCGCCCCGTGACGCCCTTGACCATGATGTAATATACAAAACCATCCGCGTCTTTCAGGAGTTTCAAGGCGCGTTGGGGCGAAGTGGTGGGGGCGATGAGCTGGATAAAAGTCAGGTTGTGGCGGCGCATAACCCCGCGCAGTTCTTCGGCTTCTTCAAACGGCAGATCCACCACCAGTAATCCGTCAATTCCTTTGCGGGCCGCCTCCGCGCATATTTTTTCATAACCGTAACTAAAAAGCGGATTCAGGTAGCTGAAAAGAATGAACGGGTTGTCAAACGAACGGCGCAGTTTTCCGGCCATATCCAGAATCTGCCGGAGGTTCACGCCGGTCTTGAGCGCGCGCTGGCCGGCGGCCTGAATGGCGGGACCGTCGGCGGTCGGGTCGGAAAAAGGCACGCCGATTTCAAGGATGTCCACGCCGTTGGCAAGCGCCGCGCGCATGAACTGTGCGGATGTTTTCAGGTCCGGATCGCCGGCGGTCAGATAGCCGATCAGCGCTTTTCGGCCCTGTTTTTTTAATTCTTCAAATTTCGCCGTTATTCGGTTCATTATATTTTTTCGCCGCTGATTCTGATATTATGAAAATAAACTTATCGCTGTGTTTTTCGCCCTTTTTGCGGGGCGGACAGCGAAAAAATATGATCCAGGTCCTTGTCGCCCCGTCCGGAGAGATTGACCACGATGTTTTTCCGGCGGCCCAGCTTGCGCGCCCGTTTTTTTGCTTCGGCCAGCGCATGGCATGATTCCAGGGCCGGTAGGATGCCTTCCAGCCGCGTCAGATCGTAAAAGGCCTGCAGGGCTTCGGCGTCGGTGATGGCGCAGTATTCCACTTTTTTTGAATCGGCCCAGCAGGCATGTTCCGGTCCCACGCCGGGATAGTCCAGCCCCGCGCTGACGGAATGGGCGTTGCGCACCTGGCCGTTTTTGTCCTGCAATAGATAGCTTTTGCTTCCATGCAGGACTCCGATTTTACCCGCGCTGATGCTTGCGGCGTGTTTGCCGGTTTTCAGCCCGAACCCGGCCGCTTCCACTCCGACCAGTTTCACTGCCGGCGCGTTGAGAAATGAGTAAAAAATGCCGGCCGAGTTGCTGCCGCCGCCGACGCAGGCGATTATCATGTCCGGCAGTCTGCCGTTTTTTTTCAGTATCTGCCGCCGCGTTTCAGTTCCGATCACGCTCTGGAAATCGCGCACCATGACCGGATAGGGGTGGGGGCCGGCCACCGAGCCGATGACGTAAAAAGTGTCGTCAACGCGCGCGACCCAGGCGCGCATGGCCTCGCTCATGGCGTCCTTGAGAGTGGCGGTCCCGGTTTTGACCTCATGCACCTTTGCGCCGAGAAATTCCATGCGCCGGACATTGGGGGCCTGGCGGCAAATATCCTCCGCTCCCATGTAAACGTCGCATTTCATGCCGAAGAGCGCCGCGGCGGTCGCCGTGGCCACGCCGTGCTGGCCGGCGCCGGTTTCGGCCATCAAACGCGTTTTCCCCATCCTTTTCGCGAGCAGGGCCTGGCCGATGGTGTTGTTGATCTTGTGCGCGCCGGTATGGTTCAAATCCTCGCGTTTAAGATAAATGCGCGCGCCGCCGTAACTTTCCGTCAAACGTCCGGCCAGGTAAAGGGGAGACGGCCGGCCGACGTAATCGCTCAAAAGCGCGTGAAATTCACCTTGGAAGGCGGAATCTTTCGCGGCGGCGCGATAGGCCTTTTCCAGTTCCTGCAGGGCGGGCATCAGGGTCTCGGCCACGTAGCGTCCGCCGTAGGGGCCGAAATGACCGTTTTTATCGGGTTGTCGGTTGTTTTTTCGCATGTTTTAAACATCATGGCAGGTTGTTTTGACCACTTCAATAAAAAAACGTATTTTTTCATGGTCCTTTTGTCCGGGCCGCAGTTCAACGCCGGAAGAGACATCCACGCCGAACGGCCGGACGATTCGTATAGCCGTGGCGACATTGGCCGGGGTTAATCCGCCGGCCAGCATTATTTTGTTTTCACCGGCGATCCGGGCGGCCGCGGACCAGTCAAGAGCCGCGCCGGTGCCGCCGTAGAGGCCGGCCTGGTTGGAATCAAGCACATACCGCTCGGCAGGCCAGGCGGACGGCGCGGGCGTTACTTCTCCGTTCTGCATTCGGATGACGCGCCAGACGGGCAGGGGGAACAGGCGAAAGGATTCATATTTTTCTTCGCCGCACAACTGGACGACGTCAAGGCCGCAGTCTTTCGCCTGTTGCGCGGCCGCCAGCGGCGGCGGATTAACAAAGACCCCGACGCATTTCACGTTTTTACCCAGCGCGCCGCGTATCCGGCGCAGGGCATCCGGCGAAATCGCCCGGGGGGATTTATCGTAAAGCACAAACCCCAGGTAATCCGCGCCGGCATCGCGGGCGGCGCGGGCGTCAGCCAGGCGGGTGATCCCGCAGATTTTTATTTCCGGGATGTAATTCCTGTTCATTTTTATGCGAGTTTTTCCGGAATTAATCGGGCGGAGACCGCCGCGTCGCAACGAGCGCAATTATCAAGCTTGATGACGCGGCCCAACCCAGCTGTTTTCGCGATGCGCTCCTCTCGGTATTATTAAATTCCAATGGTTTTCGGCGGGAAGCAAATGCAACGTTTGTAACTTATATTCCCCGGGGCATGGATTGCAAGCGGAAAATAGCCGAAAAATATTGTTTTCACGGAGGGCAAGCTGTGATACATATACCCTTACGTAATTTTTCGGTTTTAGGTCAGAGAGCGATAAAAAACATGAAGCAATCCATTGAATATTTTATGGAGTCGGTTGTCGCGAAAAATCCGGGCGAACCGGAGTTTCATCAGGCCGTGCGCGAGGTGGCGGAAAGCGTCATGCCGCTGGCTTCCTCCGTGCCGGCCTATGTGCGCGGAAAAATACTGGAGCGGATGGTTGAGCCGGAGCGGGTGGTCATGTTTCGCGTGCCGTGGGTTGACGACCGCGGCGAGGTGCAGGTCAACCGCGGGTTCCGGGTGGAAATGAATTCCGCCATCGGCCCCTACAAGGGCGGGTTGCGCTTCCACGCCTCCGTCAACCTCGGCATTCTCAAATTCCTGGCCTTTGAACAGGTCTTCAAGAACTCCCTCACCAGCCTGCCGATGGGCGGCGGCAAGGGCGGGGCGGATTTTGATCCGCGCGGCAAAAGCGACGGCGAGGTCATGCGCTTCTGCCAGTCGTTCATGAACGAGCTTTTCCGGTTTATCGGCCCCAATATTGACGTCCCGGCCGGCGATATCGGGGTGGGAGGGCGCGAAATCGGGTTTCTTTTCGGACAATACAAGAAACTTACGCGCGATTTTTCCGGCGTGTTGACCGGCAAGGGGCTGGAGTGGGGCGGCTCGCTGATCAGGAAAGAGGCCACCGGTTTCGGATGCGTTTATTTCGCCGCGGAAATGCTGGCCACGCGCGGCGCGCAGATCGCCGGGCAGACGGCCGTTGTTTCCGGCTCCGGCAACGTGGCCCAACACACCGCGGAAAAACTTCTGGAACTGGGCGCAAAGGTTTTGACTCTTTCCGATTCCGACGGCGCCGTTTATGACGCCGGCGGCATTGACTCCGAAAAACTTGCCTGGGTAATGGATTTAAAAAACAACCGCCGCGGAAGGATATCCGAATATGCGCAAAAATTTTCCGGGGCCGAATTCCTGCCCGGCCGGGTCCCCTGGCATATTCCGTGCGGGCTGGCTTTTCCCTGCGCCACCCAGAATGAAATTAGCGCCGCCGACGCGCGGGAGCTGGTTAAAAACGGGTGCAAGTGCGTGAGCGAAGGGGCCAATATGCCGACCGTGCCGGAAGCCGTGGATGTTTTTCTCAAAGCAAAAATTTTATACGGCCCGGGCAAGGCCGCCAACGCCGGCGGCGTGGCCACCTCCGGGTTGGAAATGTCCCAGAACGCCATGCACCTTTCGTGGCCGCGCGAGGAGGTTGACCAGCGCCTGCGGCAAATTATGAAGGCCATTCACGAGAGCTGCGGGCGTTACGGGAAGGAAGGTGATTTTGTGAATTACGTCAAGGGCGCCAATATTGCCGGCTTTCGCAAGGTGGCCAATGCCATGCTGGCGCAGGGAGTGGTCTGAAGAAGAAGTCAGAATTCAGTGGTCAGAACACAGAATGAGGAGTCAGGGGGCAGCAGCCAGAATGAAGAGGATTCTGAATTCTGTCTACTGACTACCGGGGTCAGATAATAGGAGTGTCATGAAACTGGTGCGGTTTGGAGAATGCGGGGCCGAGCGGCCCGGGGTTTTGCTGGGGGAGGCCGATGCCGGCAGAATTCTTGACGTGCGGGCCATGGCGTTTGACATTGAGGATTATAATGAACGTTTTTTCGCGCAGGATGGATTGAAACGGATTGAAAATCTGCTGAAAGAGAGCGGCCGCAAGCTGGTTCCGGCCGAAGGCGTCCGCCTGGGGCCGCCCGTTGCCAGGCCGGGCAAGATTATCTGTCTTGGAAAAAATTATGCGGCGCACGCCCGTGAATTTGACGCCAGCGTGCCGGCGGCGCCAATTCTGTTCGCGAAAGCCGCCAGCGCCATGGTCGGGCCGCGCGACAATATCGTTCTGCCGCCGCGGAGCCGCGCGGTTGACGGCGAAGTTGAACTGGCGGTCGTGATCGGCAAAAAGGCGAAAAATATTTCCGAGGAACAGGCGTTTGAACACGTGGCTGGCTACGCGATTTTTAATGACGTGACCGACCGCGAGGCGCAGCGGGCCGATCAGCAATGGTTCCGGGCAAAAAGCGCCGATACCTTCTGTCCGCTCGGGCCCTGGCTGGCGACGCGGGATGAAGTCAAGAATCCCGGCCGTCTCGGAATGCAATTTATCCACAACGGCCGGGTGCTGCAGAATGATTCCACGGAGAACATGATTTTTAAAATACCTTTCATCCTTTCGTTCATAAGTTCAGCGATCACCCTCTTCCCGGGGGATGTTATCGCCACCGGCACTCCGGCCGGCATCGGTTCCCTGCAGAATCCGCCGGCTCTCTTTCGGCCCGGGGACGAAATAGAGCTGGCGATTGAGGGCTTGGGCCGGCAGGCGAATAAAATCGTTGCGGCGGGATTATAGTTGCTTGATTTTGCGCGCCCGCATAAGCGCGCGTTGGGAGGAAAAGATGATAAAAAAAACGTTGATTCTGTTCGGATGCCTGATGCTCGGAGGATGCGATTATACCGTTTCGCTGGTGACAAAACCGGAAACGCCGATTGACAATGCGGTCGTGGGCTTGTGGCAGAGCACGAAGGCGGACAATCAGAATGAGCGCCTGCTCGTTCTGCCGTTGAGCAGGAATGAATACCTGGTCTCGTTCCCCGCCGGCGCCAAGGACCCGCTCTTTGCCCGCGCCTGCCCGTGCCGCGCCGCGGGAAAAAAAATGGTTCAGCTTCAGTGGATCGGCACGGGCGAGGGGAATCCCCCTCAGACCAACCGCGTTTACCAGTTTGTCGCCTATGAGGCCGCGGCGGACAAGCTTTCCGTCCGCCTCCTGAACAAGGAAGTCGTCAACCAGCACGCGGTATCAACTGCGGAATTGGCCGGAGACATTGAGGCCAATAAAGACAATCCCGAACTCTTCGGGGAAGAAACGGTTTTTGACCGGGTAAAGCAATAAAGTTTCTTTTTGAAGAGAAACACGATCGGCAAGCCCAAAACGGTTTCTTTGCGCTGTTTGACCGAAGCCGCACCGTGCAGAATCAACCCCGGGGCTCCAAAGATATTTTTCGGAAACGCGGACAGAGGGGCGACAGTCCCCTTGAGTTGTACGAAGAACAGCGCCTTTTGACGTTTTTCGCGGATGACACTGGATGGCATCGCTTTTTTATTGATTTTTTATAATCACACTTTATAAAGTGTGATTATGTTTTTCGCAAAATCCGAAGCATTGCGTCCGACCCTCTGGCGGACATGTCGGGTGTTGGCCAACAGAACCAGACTCAAAGTTTTACACGAATTATGTCTGCATCCGGATCAGCGGGTCTCTGAGGTCGCGCAACGGTTAGGGTTGTCTTTGTCTCTGGCAAGCCAATCGTTGCGCGCGCTGAACGCCCGAGGACTGCTGATGGCCAGCCGTATCGGTCCGTTGGTCTACTACCGTCCCGGCGCCAACCGTTCTGTTCCAGATAGCGGCCAATTACTGAGAGTGATTCTAAAAACATTTTCCGATGATAAAAATGCGCACGAAAATATTTTCAGATATGCCACAGCATTTACTCATCCGCGACGCATTCTCATTGTCAAAACATTATCGGAATGTTCCATGCAACCGGAAGAAATGGTCTCCCATATGAATATTTCATTTAGCGCTCTTATTCGTCATGTGCGCAAACTTGTTGCCCGCGGTTTTCTTAAACGTGGTGTTCACGGTTATATCTGTTCTGTTCCGCGGCATAAGTTCGCCCGTTTTCTTCTGGATATTGCCAGATACACCTGAAATCCGCTTTTGCGGCAAAGGCTTGCGGTAAAAGTTTCGACCTTTGCCACTGGTGGACTCGGGTTAGGTCGTCAAAGGCGGCAACTGTATTTGATCGCTGTAGCCCGGCACTGCCGGGCAATTCCGGACAACAAAACATACATCCCCGAACAGGGGTTCGGTTCCTTAATACCCCCCCCTGATCAACCCCGCGAATAAGCCGGGTTAAATCCGCAAAGCGTCAATCGCGCTTTGCTCTGCCGGCAATGTTTCAAACATCCGTGTGTTTTTCCCGTCATTAATTTCAATGAGAACCAGTTCGTTTGTCCTGTGGTCGCTGTAACGGGCGCAGATGGCGGCCGCCAGCATTAATTCCTCTTCCACGGCGGAAACGGGAATGACGGCCGCGGGGCCGGGCACGCTCATGGTTTTCAGGAGTGTTGTTTTGTCGTCCCGGGCGCGTTCAAGGAATTCGTTTTCCTTTTGATTCCGGCCGACGATCAGCTTGTTTTTTCCAAGGCGGAAATGGCGTCCGACGCGCAAAAGTTGTATGGCGGCGATATTGCGGACTCCCTCGTGCCGGCGCAGTTCGCGCAGACGTTTCCCGTAAGCCGGGTCGGTCAAAAGGCATCC
>JAQUQV010000024.1:0-1483 GCA_028715905.1 Kiritimatiellia bacterium | reverse complement strand
TGTTTTTTCCAAGGCGGAAATGGCGTCCGACGCGCAAAAGTTGTATGGCGGCGATATTGCGGACTCCCTCGTGCCGGCGCAGTTCGCGCAGACGTTTCCCGTAAGCCGGGTCGGTCAAAAGGCATCCCCCGGCGGGCTGGGGGTAATCGGCGAGGCCGAACTCGCGCGCCAGCTCAATTTGGGGGCGGCGGCCGCGGCCTTTTATGGCGCACAATTTTTCGCGGTTCACCCAGCCAAGTTTTTCCGGCTCGGTTATTTCCAGCAGTTGCGCGCTGAGCGGCCGGAGCAGATAACCTTCCAGGCCGGATTCTTTGGCGACGATTGCCAACGCGCGTCTGTTTTGCGACATAGGGCGTTCGTTGAGAACTTCGCCGGTTGCCACAAAATTAAATTTCTCCGCGCGCATTATTTCCCCGGCTTTTTTGATCATGGCGGCATGGCAGTCAATGCAGGGATTTAATCCGGCGCCGAACCCGTGCCGGGGATGCTCAATGATGCCGAGGAGGGTGTCGGTAAAATCAATGATTTTTACCGGCAGATCCATCTTTTCAGCCGCGGTGACGGCGGCGGTTGCGTCAAAAAAAATGCTCCGGAAAATGAGGGCCGTCAGCCGGATGTTCTGCGCTTTCAGGAGGAGCGCGGCCAGCAGGCTGTCCAGTCCGCCGGAAAAAAGCACGAGGGCGCGGATATTATTCCGGGTGGTCATGTTTTCAGTTCAGTGTTATAATTTGGATGCTTCAAAGGGGCTTCGTTTGCGAAGTCCATTTAATGGGCCCGCGGCAAGCGCGGCCCCTACAAAGAAAGAATTCAACCAGCGAGTTAAAATCGGCGAAGTTCAGCGTTGCGTTTTCCGGGCCGGTTTTTCCGATGCCATACGAGACATACACGCTTTTCACGACCGCATTCCGCGCCGCGGCCAGGTCGGTGTGGTTGTCGCCTATGATCCAGGTTTCGGCGGCGTTCATGTTTACCAGGCGCATGGTTTCCCGGACGGCGGCCGGATCGGGTTTCAGCGGCAAACCGCTGTCGCCGCCGATAATGCTGGCGAAAAAGTCCGCGATTTTGAAGTGGTCAAGAATTATTTTGCAGGCCCTCGCGCCCTTGTTGCTGATGAGCGCCAGAACATGGCCATGCGCGCGCAACGCTGGCAAACCGGCGGCAACACCGGGGTATAGGACGGTTCGGTCGTGGATATGTTCAAGGTAAAACCTGGAATTGACGCGCACCGCCTCGTCAATATCAATGGTTTCTCCTGCCAGGGAGCGTTTTACCAGGTTGCGGACGCCGTCGCCGATAAACCCCGCGACGGTATCCACGTCCAGCGGCGGAAGGTTGTAGTGACGGCGCATGAGATTGATGCCGGCGCTCAGGTCATGCCGGGAATCAATCAGCGTGCCGTCCAGGTCAAAAATTAGAAGCTGTTGTTTCACCGGGTGTTAAAGTTTTAAAAGCTTGGTTGCGTTTTCCCGCGCAATTTTCCGGA
>JAQUQV010000023.1 GCA_028715905.1 Kiritimatiellia bacterium | reverse complement strand
AATCCGGGTCCTGATTCTATTCAGAGCGGCCATATCGGCAAGAACCATGTACGGCGACGATCGCGGCGCGCTCGCCTGGGCGTAGCGCCACGGCGGAGCCTGGCCGGCGCCCTTCCCACCAGGAGAAATTTGTCCTACACCCTCTTGCAATTTCAGCGCAAATAGGATTTGACAAAGAACATATTGTTGCCTATTTTTTTCATGGTTATGTGGAGTTGTTGCAAGTGAACGGGGAAAAGATTTCCCCGTTCCAGCGAAGATTTGCATAGAAGCAATGTCCTGGGTTCAGGTTAAAGCGCAATTTTCTTCGCAAATCAAAGCTTTGCTCGCAAACCATAATCGCAACAGGTAGATTTAGGCATAGGAATTTCAAAGACATATGTTCGTCCGAAAATCCCGTAGGGGCGTCGCTTGACGACGCCCGCTGGAAGGGCTTCGCAAGCGAAGCCCCTACATCTCCTTATCTTTTCGGGCCTTTGGCAAAATAGGGCGCCCGGTGATTGATCAGAAAAGGTTTTTTGTTTGCCAGCTCTTTCCATTCCTGAAAAAGTTGTCCGCACTCCTCTGCAAGAAAACCCGCGCAGATCTTGATGCGGGCGCCGCTCTGCCGCTTCAAACTCTGGACCGATATGGACAGCTCGTTGAATCCTGCCCTTGCCGCGTCGGCAATGCGTGTGCCGTAAACAATGCAGTTTATCCCGGACCAATGGATAGCGCTGAAACACATCGGACAGGGCTCAGTAGTGGTATAAATAACACATCCGGAAAGATCATATGTCCCTGACTTCCTGGAGGCGATCCTGATCGCATTAACTTCAGCGTGGCAGGTCGCGTCTTCCTTAAATACAGTGTTCCCGGCGACAGCCACCACCTTGCCGGACTTGACTATGCAGGCGCCGAAAGGGCCTCCACGCAAAGTCCTTATGCTTTTTTGGGCCGCCTTCACCGCCAGCTTCATATATTTAGGATTTAATCTGTACTGCATGGCTCTATTTTTTATGGAACATCATCATGGTATTTGCATTAGCATAGATATTCCCGCACATCGGAACCTGGCTCTCATCTTATTCTCTTCCGGCCAATGCCGTCCTGATTCCTGATTGCCGATTGCTGGTTTCAGACATGTTTCATGCCCGGATCACTCCCATTCAATCGTGGCCGGTGGTTTTGAGCTGATATCGTAGACCACGCGGTTGATGCCCTTGACTTCGTTGGTGATCCGGCCGGAGATGCGCGCCAGCAGGGCGGGGGACAGGCGCGCCCAGTCGGCCGTCATGCCGTCCCGGCTGGTAACGGCCCTCAGGACGCATACGTTTTCGTAAGTGCGCCCGTCGCCCATGACGCCGACGGTCTTGACGGGCAAAAGGATGGCAAAGGCCTGCCAGAGTTCGGGCGCGGATTTATGCGCGGATATTTCCTCCTGGATAATCCGGTCGGCTTTCTGCAGGATGGCGACCCGCGCGGCCGTCACTTCGCCGATGATGCGGACGGCCAGGCCCGGACCGGGGAACGGCTGGCGGTTGACTATTTCCGGCGGCAGGCCGAGTTCGCGGCCGACGGCGCGCGCTTCGTCCTTGAAGAGTTCGCGCAAAGGCTCAATGAGATTGAATTTCAGGTCCGGCGGAAGACCGCCGACGTTGTGATGGCTTTTGATGGTGGCTGCCGGCCCGCCGTTGGGCGGGGAGCTTTCAATCACGTCCGGATAAAGCGTGCCCTGGGCTAGATATTTGGCCCGGCCGAACCGCCGCGCTTCAGCGCTGAAAACTTGCACGAAGCGTTTCCCGATGAGTTTGCGTTTTGTCTCCGGGTCGGTTATGCCCGCCAGGTCTTTCAGGAAAAGCGGCGCGGCGCGGACGACATGCAGGTCAAGCCCGAAATGCCGGCGGAACATCTTCTCAACCTGCTCAACCTCGCCCGCCCGCAATAATCCGTTGTCAACAAAAATGCAATGCAATTGCCGGCCGACGGCCCGGTGGAGGAGCAGGGCAACCACGGAAGAATCAACCCCGCCACTCAAGCCGCAGATGACGTGCGCCTTTCCGAGCCTTTTCCGGACTGATTTGATGCTCTCTTTCACAAACCTGGCCATGGCCCATTTGCCTTTGCAACCGCAGACGGAAAAAAGAAACTCATGCAGAATATCCCCGCCCTGCGGCGTATGGACGACCTCGGGATGGAACTGGAGGCCGTAAATTTTGCGGGCCGGGTCCGCCATGGCGGCGACGGCGCAAGCCGGCGTGGCGGCGAGGCATCTGAAGCCCGGCGGCATTTTTGCAACCTGGTCGCCGTGGCTCATCCAGATTTTTATTTTTCGCGGCAGTCCTTTGAAAAGGGCGGCGCGTTCCGGACGAAGCGCAAGCCGGGCCTGGCCGTATTCCCGCGCCTGCCCCGGCTTGACTGCGCCGCCGAGCAGTTTGGCGGTCAACTGCATGCCGTAACAGATGCCCAGGATCGGAATGCCGAGTTGGAACAGTCCGGCAGAACAGGCCGGGGCGTTTTGGGCGAAAACGCTGGCGGGACCGCCCGAGAGAATAATTCCGGCCGGCCGGCGGCGTTGAAGCGCGGCCGGCGAAATATTGAACGGAATTATTTCAGAATAAACCTTTTGTTCGCGGATGCGGCGCGTGATCAGCCGGGTGTACTGCGAGCCGAAATCAAGGACCGCAATCCACTCCCTGCCGATTTTCAATTGCCGATTTCCAATTTTGGATTTTTTTGCCGGAGGATTTTTGATTTTAGCCATGGGACCTTTCAATCAGGGAGCGGAAGTTATTGAAAAAGCACGAGGCGTCGTGCGGCCCCGGGGCGGCCTCGGGATGATACTGCAGGGCAAGCATCGGGAATTTCTTGTGCCGGAAGCCTTCAATCGTATTGTCGTTGAGATTAAGGTGGGTTATTTCAACGAGGTTTTTATCCAGCGAATCGGCCTGGACGGCGAAATTATGGTTTTGCGAGGTTATTTCCACCCGCCCGGTTGACAATTCCTTGACCGGATGATTACAGCCGTGATGCCCGAATTTCAGCCGGCATGTTTTACCGCCCAGGGCCAGGCCCAGGATTTGATGGCCGAGGCAGATTCCCATCAGCGGAATTTTTCCCAGCAGTTCGCGGGCCGCCTTTATCGCGTAAGTCAGCGCGGCCGGGTCCGCGGGCCCGTTTGATAAAATGACCCCGTCCGGTTTCAGCGCGAGGACATCCCTGGCCGGGGTTGCCGCGGGGACGACCGTTATTTCCCCTCCCTGCGCGCGCATGCGCCGCAAAATATTCCATTTAATGCCGAAATCATAAGCGACAATTTTCAAATCGGCGGCCGGAAGACGGCCGCCGGTTCCCCACGACCGGCTCAATTCATCGTTTTCGTCCCAGCGGTATTTTTTTTTGCAACTTACGCGCCGGGCGTAGTCCTGGCCGTCCAGGCCGCTCCAGGCGCGCGCTTTTTCAACGGCGGCCCGCTCGTCAAGAATTCCGCTCACGGAAAGATAAGCCTTCATTGTCCCGTGCGTGCGCAGTTTGGTTGTCAGGGCGCGCGTGGCGATGCCGGCCAGGGACGGGATGTCCGCCCGGCAAAAGGCCTCGGCAAGGGATTTTTCCGCGCGCCAGCTGCTTGATTCATTGAGGTTGTGCATGATGAAGCCGTTTGCGAAAAAACGCTTTGATTCCATGTCGTCCGCGTTTACGCCGGTGTTGCCGATTTCCGGAAAAGTCATGACGACCAGCTGGCCGGCGTAGGAGGGGTCGCTCATGATTTCCTGGTAGCCGGTCATGCCGGTGTTGAAAACGATTTCACCCAGGGCGTCCTTTCTGGCGCCGACGGAATAACCGCGAAACAAGGCGCCGTCCTCCAGGGCGATGAACGCCTCTTTCGCGCGTTGGGCCGTCCAGTTCCATTTTTTTGAGCGCATGTTTCAACCCCTGCTTTTTTCCGGTTTCAGTTTCGGGGCGTGGCGGTGATACTCCTGCAGGCTGCAGATTTCCATCCGCTTCATTTCCTCCAGCTTTTCCAGTCCGGCCACGGCGGCGCGGAGTCCGTTCAAGGTCGTGGTTATCGGAACGTTGCGGATGACGGCGTGCGCGCGCATCTTGACTTCATCAAGGTTGGGGAGGGCGCCGCTGGAGGGCGTGCTGATGATCCAGCCTGCATTTTTTTCTTCAATCAAGTCAATAATGTTCGGCCGGCCCCGGGAGATGCGGAAGACGGCCTGGCTCTTGATGCCGTGGTCGCGTAACACGGTGCTGGTGCCCGCGGTTGAATAGATGGCGAAGCCGAGATCAACCAGTTTTTTTGCCAGCGGAATGGCGTCCGGTTTGTCCTCGTTGCGCACACTCAAAAACACATTGCCGGAAACCGGCAGCGCGCTGCCGGCGGCGGTCTGGCTTTTCAGGAATGCCAATCCCAGGGAGGTGTCAATGCCCATCACTTCGCCGGTTGATTTCATTTCCGGACCGAGCAGAACGTCAATGCCGGGGAAGCGGTTGAAAGGAAAAACGGCTTCTTTCACGGCGTAATGGCGCGGCTGCACCTCGCGGGTGAAGCCGAGTTCCTGCAGTGTTTTTCCGGCCATGACCAGGGCGGCCAGTTTGGCCAGCGGCACGCCGATGGTTTTACTGACGAAAGGAATCGTGCGCGAGGCGCGCGGGTTCACTTCCAGCAGGTAAACTTCATTGTCCTGCACGGCGAACTGGATGTTCATCAGGCCGCGGACATTGAGCTCTTTCGCCAGCGCGCAGGTATGCCGGCGGATCGCTTCCTTGATATGTTCTGAAAGATTCGGCGCGGGGATCATGCAGGCGCTGTCGCCTGAATGGATTCCGGCCAGTTCCACGTGTTCCATGATGGCGCCGATCACGGAGTTTCGCCCGTCCGCGATGCAGTCAACGTCAACTTCCACGGCGCGTTCCAGGAATTGGTCAATAAGGACCGGCCGTTTTTCCGAGACTTCCACCGCCGCGGCCATGTATTTTTTGAGCGTTTTTTTGTCATAGACGATGGCCATGGCCCGGCCGCCGAGCACGAAGGACGGTCTGATCAGGATGGGATAACCGATCCGGGCGGCGATTTTTTCGGCCTCCGCCAGACCGGCGGCGGTGCCGCTGGCGGGCTGTTTGATCTTTAATCTTTCGGCCAGCGCCTGGAAGTATTTGCGGTCTTCGGCGGCTTCAATGCTTTCCGGTTTGGTCCCGATGATGTTGACCCCGTTTCTTTCAAGGTCTTTGGCCAGATTTAACGGAGTCTGGCCGCCGAATTGCACGATGGCGCCCCGGCATTGTTCGTGCCGGTAAATGTGCAGAACATCCTCAAGGGTCAACGGCTCAAAATAGAGGCGGTCGCTGGAGTCGTAATCGGTGCTGACCGTTTCCGGGTTGCTGTTGACCATGATGGTTTCAAAGCCGGCCTCGCGCAGAGCAAAGCTGGCGTGAACGCAGCAATAATCAAATTCAATCCCCTGTCCGATGCGGTTGGGCCCGCCCCCCAGGATCATTATTTTTTTGCGGGCGCCTGCCTGTTTATTATTCGGCTGGCCGGCGGTTTCTCCGTAGGTTGAATAAAAATAGGGCGTAAATGCGGTGAATTCTGCGGCGCAGGTGTCGACCAGGCCGTAGTCGGGCCTGATCCCGACCGCTTCCCTGGCCTTGAAAACTTCTTCTTCGGAAGTGCGGAGCAGGAAAGAGATTTGGCGGTCGGAATAGCCGAACTCCTTTGCCTGCCTGAAAAGGGGCGGGTTGTCCCGCAGGTTTGCCAGCGAGCGGGTGTTTCTGATTTCATCTTCGTAGGCGGCGAGTTCCTCAAAATGGCGCAGGAACCAGGGATCAATGCCGGTCAGCTTCGCGATGTTCGCCGCGCTCCAATTCCGCCGGAAGGCGGCGCGGATGGAAAAGAGGCGCTGGGCGTTTGGGCGCGCGAGTGTTTTTCGTAAACCTTCATCGCTCAATGATTCGCAAGGGGAATCCTTGCCGTCGGCGCCGAACCCGGCCCGGCCGTTATCCAGGGAACGAAGCGCTTTCTGCAGGGATTCCTTGAATGTTTTGCCGATGCTCATTGTTTCGCCGACAGATTTCATCTGGGTGCCGAGCGTGTCGTCGGCGCCGGGGAATTTTTCAAAATTAAAGCGCGGGACTTTTGTAACCACGTAATCAACGGCGGGCTCAAAGCAGGCGGGCGTCTCGCGGGTGATGTCGTTGCGGATTTCGTCCAGGGCATAGCCGACCGCGAGCTTTGTCGCTATTTTTGCGATGGGGAAGCCGGTTGCCTTGGAGGCCAGGGCGCTGGAACGCGAAACGCGCGGGTTCATTTCAATGACAAGCATGCGGCCGGTGCGCGGATGGACGGCAAATTGCACGTTGGAGCCGCCGGTATCAATGCCGATTTCGCGCATGACCGCGATGGCGGCATCCCGCATCTGCTGGTATTCGCGGTCGGTCAGGGTCTGGGCCGGGGCCACGGTAATGCTGTCGCCGGTATGCACGCCCATCGGGTCAATGTTTTCTATGGAACAGACGATCACGCAGTTGTCCTTATGGTCGCGCATCACCTCCAGTTCAAACTCCTTCCAGCCGAGCACCGATTCTTCAATCAATACCTCGCCGGTGGGGCTGAGAAAAAGGCCGCGTTCAACGATTTTTTCAAATTCTTCCCCGTTATGGGCTATGCCGCCGCCCGTGCCGCCGAGGGTGAAACCGGGGCGGATGATGAGCGGGAAAACGTTCAATTCTTTCCGTGCTTTTTCGGCCTCTTCCCGGGACCGGGCGGATATGCTTTGCGGAACTTCCAATCCGGTTTTAAGGACGGCCTGCTTGAAGAGATGGCGGTCTTCGGCCTTGCGGATGGCTTCGGGTTTGGCTCCGATGATCTCCACATTGTAGCGCCCGAGGGTTCCGTTCCGGTGCAGTTCCATGGCAAGGTTCAGCGCGGTTTGTCCCCCCAGGGTCGGCAGGAGCGCGTCGGGGCGTTCCCGGCGGATGATCTCGCCCAGTATTTCCCCGGTCAGAGGTTCAAGATATGTCCGGTTGGCAAATTCGGGGTCGGTCATGATTGTGGCGGGATTGCTGTTGACAAGGACAATTTCATAGTTTTCCTCCTTGAGCGCCTTGCAGGCCTGCACACCGGAATAATCAAATTCGCAGGATTGCCCGATGACGATCGGGCCGGAGCCGATCAACATTATTTTCTTTATGTCTTCTCTTTTCGGCATGACGTTTAATGTTCCTGAATTTCTGATTCTCTATTACCCGCTCGCGAAGCTCATGGAAGTTCACGGAGAACGGCGCGATCAATTAAGCCGCCAAAGGCGGCAACTGTATTTGACCGCTGTAGGAGCCCGGCACTGCCGGGCGATTCCGGACGACAAAACATACATCGCCGAACAGGGGTTCGGCTCCTACCTTGATAAATTTTCCGGTTATGCCTGCTCGGTTGACGCCCTTTCCCATATGCTTTATGCTCTTTGTAGAAAATCATTTTCTTCTCTCTGTGAGAAATATTTTTTTTCTTATTTCTTTGCTTTCCTCATCGCGGCGGCCGCAAATTCACGGAAAAGCGGGTGGGCCTTCAGGGGCCCTGACTTGAATTCCGGATGAAACTGGCATCCCACGAACCAGGGGTGGTCTTTCAATTCCACGATTTCAACCAGCTGGCCCTCCGGGCATACGCCGGCAACAACCATTCCCTTTTGTTCCAGTTTTTCGCGAAAGATGTTGTTGAATTCATAGCGGTGGCGGTGTCTTTCCTGAATATTGTCCGTTCCATACGCCGCCCGCGATTTTGTTCCGGGGGTAAGCGCGCAGGGATAAGCGCCGAGCCGCATGGTGCCCCCCTTGGCGCTGATTTTTTTCTGTTCTTCCATCAGGTCAATCACCGCGGTCCCGGCGGCGGGTGCGAATTCCGTGCTGTTGGCGTCGGCCAGGCCGCAGACATTGCGCGCAAATTCCATCACCGCGCACTGCATCCCGAGGCAAATTCCGAAGAAGGGTATTTTGTTTTCGCGCGCGTATTGCACGGCCTGAATTTTCCCCGCGATGCCGCGGTCGCCGAAACCGCCGGGGACGAGGATGCCGTGAACGTTTCCAATGAGTTTTTGAACGCTCCCGTTTTCAATTTTTTCCGCCTCAACCATCCTGATGTTGACCCGGAGTTTGTTGGCTATGCCGCCGTGGATGAGGGCTTCATAGACGCTCTTGTAAGCGTCCCTCAGGCTGATGTATTTGCCGACCACCGCGATTTCCACCTCGCCGTTCTCCGGATGGAAATGGGCGGAGAGCATTTGTTTCCAGTCCTCAATCCGGAGCGGTTTCACGTGCAGTCCGAGCATCTCCAGGATATATACATCCAGCCCCTGTTCGGCCAGGTCCACCGGCACTTCGTAAATTGAATGCCGGACGTCGGGCTCTTCAATCACCAGGTCTTTTGCCACGTTGCTGAAGAGCGCCAGTTTTTCCTTGTGCGCCTGTTCCAGCCGCTTCTCACAGCGGCAGATCAGGATATCTGGAATGATGCCGATGGCGCGCAGTATGCCGGCCGACTGCTGGGCGGGCTTGGTCTTGAACTCGCCCGCCGCCTTGATGAAGGGCACGAGCGTCAAATGAATAAACACGCCGTTGTTTCTTCCGATTTCGTGCCGGAACTGGCGGATGGCTTCCAGAAACGGCAGGGATTCTATATCGCCGGCCGTGCCGCCGATTTCGGTTATGACGATATCGGTCTCATCGTCCGCCGCCGAGCGGACGGCGTTTTTTATTTCGTCGGTGACATGCGGGATTACCTGGACGGTTTTGCCCAGATATCCGCCCTCGCGTTCACGGTTAATGACGGTGCTGTAGATACGGCCCGTTGTGAAATTGCTGTTACGGGCGCAGGTTACGCCGGCGATGCGCTCGTAATGCCCCAGATCAAGGTCCGCCTCGGTGCCGTCGTCGGTAACGTAAACCTCGCCGTGCTGGTAGGGCGACATGGTGCCGGGGTCAACGTTGAGGTAGGGGTCCATTTTCTGGAGGCGGACCCGGTAGCCGCGGCGCGAGAGCAGGAGCCCGATGGAAGCGGCGGTTATGCCCTTGCCGAGAGAGGAAACCACGCCGCCGGTAATAAACACGTGTTTTTTTGGTATGGAGGCGGATTTATTCACGGGTTTGTAATTTGCCAGAATGATTTTTCTTTCGCAATAATATTAAGCCATTTTGAGAACATATCTTCAAATGGGATGCTAATAGACGTAAATCCGGCCGTAGGGCCGGCAGGAAACGGGACCCAGCCTGATAAAATCAAGGCCGGTCAGCTGGGTTGGAATCATATTAAATTCCCCGGCAAAATCCATAAGTATATTCGTCAGCCGGCTGCGTTCCGTCCCGGATATTGCCGCGATGCCGGTTTCGCGGCCGAGCAGACAATCATTGACCGCGCCGCGGAGAAAAATTTCGCCGCCGTGCATGCCTGTCCCGACAAAATCACCGATCAGGGGAGTTCCATTGGTTTGATTCAATCCCAGCACGACAATCGTTCCGCCGGCCATATATTCTCCGAGATAATCCTTTGTGTTGCCGCCGATCACGATAACGGGACTCTGATTTGCGTAAGCCTTCATGTGGATGCCGACGCGATAACCGGCGTCGCCCCTGATGAACAGGCGGCCCCCGCGCATGGAATAGCCCGGCACGTCCCCGGCATCGCCGTGAATTATGAGTTCGCCGGAACTCATGGTGTTGGCGGCCGCGTCCTGCGCGTTGCCGTGGACGACCACGCGCGGGCCGTCCATGAAGCAGGCCAGGTCGTTGCCCGGAGTGCCCTCCACGATGATTTCCGTTTTGTTCATCAAACCGGCGCCGATGTAACGTTGTCCGCAGACGTTCCGCAGGATGATTTTCTCCGTCCCGGCCTGCGCGGCCGCGCGCACCCCGGCGTTAAGCGCCTGCGAGGAAAATCCCCGGGCGTTTATTTCCGCGGCGGAGCGTTTTTTCATACTTCAATTCCCTCCCCGGCGGCGACGCATTTGCGGTATTCGGCCGGCAGTGAAAGCAGACCGAATTCATTTGTCAGAAGCAAATCTCTTATTCCGCCGATATCCAGTTTCCGGCGCATGATTCCGGCAATGATGCCCGCCCGGTCAATGTCGCCGGCAAAAATCGCGCCGACAATGCGGTTGTTGTCAAGTACAAATCTTTTATAAGCCCGTTCGTTCCGGCCGGTTTTTTCCAGCACCTCCGCGTTTGCCGGCGCGGCGGCGCTCAATCCCAGCGCAACCAGCGGCAGGCCGAATATTTCCGCGGAATTCATGGCGAAATTATGCATGATCGCCGCGCGGCCGCCGGCCATGTTGATGCCGGCCGTTCTGCCCTGACTGAAGGCATTGGCAAATATGGGGATGACGCAGGAACGGCCGCTGATGGTGTCGCGGTATTGCGCCGCGTCTCCGGCGGCATATATATCCGGAACGGAAGCGCGGCAATACTCGTCAATTAAAATCCCCCGGTCAATTTTCATCTCCGTTTCCCTGAAGATGTCAACGTTCGGTACCGCGCCGGCGGCGATGAGAACCAGCCGGGCCGGAATTTCGCCGCCTTTTTTCAGCCGCACTCCGTCCGCGGCGCCGTCCTTTTCAAGAATGCGTTCCATCGTCTCGCCGCACATTATTTCAACGCCCGCCGCCTCCATGGTTTCCCCGATTATCCCGGCGGCGCGGGCGTTGAGGCAGGAGGCAAGCAGACGTTCCGCCATTTCAACCACAACAACGTTCAGGCCGCGCCGGCGCAGGGCTTCCGCCGCCTTCAGGCCGATCAAGCCGCCGCCGATCACGACCGCGCGTGATTTTTCGCGCCCGTTGATGTTGTTGTCCGCAATGTAATCCGCCGCCGCCTGCGCGCCGTCCCAATCCATATGCGTGAAAATCCCGCGCGCTTTTACGCCCTCAATCGGGGGAATGAAAGGCCGGCTGCCGGAAGCGATTAAAAACTTTCCGAATTCAATGGCGCCGTTGCCGGCCGTCCAGGCCAGGTGTTTCTGCGCGTCAACGCGCACAATTTCCGCGCCGAGTTTCAGCCGGACGTTGTGGTCCGCGTAGAATTCCTCCGAGCGGTAATACATTTTTTCGCCGTCCATGCCGCCGGAGAGCAGGGCGGAAATCAGGGGGCGGGAATAGGCGCGGCGGCGTTCCCGGGATGCGATCGTGATGGATGATTTTCCGTCCAGCGAACGTATCCCTTCCACGGCGGCGATGGCCGCGGTTGAATTTCCCATGATCAGGCAATCGGTCTTAACGTTCTTCATAAACCAGGGCCTCGTTGGGGCAATTGACGACGCAAACGGGCGTGTTTTCGCTCATGCACAGATCGCACTTTGAGACAACTTTGTGTTCCCGGCCGCGCTGGACGGCGCCGGCGGGGCAGACCATGATACAACTCCAGCATCCGGCACAGCGGGTTTCGTCGCAGACGACCGCGCCTGTCTGCGGGTCGCGGCGCATGGCGCCGGTTATGCAGGCCGCGATGCAGGGGGCGTCGGTGCAATGGCGGCATTGGACGGCAAAGGAAAGCGGACCGGTGTTTTCCACTCGCAGGGAGGCCTGGAGCGTATCGCGTTCCCTGGTGAACGCCTTGATGATTTTCTTTGACCTGGAGCGCCGGACCATGCAGTTTATTTCGCACAACCGGCATCCGAGACAATATTCTTCCCTGACGTAGATGCGTTTCATGCTCCCGCTCCCGCCGTTTTGATTCCAAGCGCGTCCAGTTCCGTCTGGTTCAGCCCGACTCCGCGCAGGTGTTCCCTGTTGCCGCGCAGGCTTTCAATGGCGTTTATTCCCATGCCGCCGAGCATTTCCTTGATTTCCAGTTCCCATCCGCGGAGCAGGTTTTTCAGCCTTCTGACGGCCGTGTCAGGATTCAATCTTTTCATCAGATAAGGGTCCTGGGTGGCGATGCCCCAGTTGCATTTTCCAGTGTAGCATTTCTGGCACAGGTGGCATCCCATGGCCACGAGCGCGGCGGTGGCGATATAAACGGCGTCGGCTCCCAGGGCGATCGCCTTGACGATGTCGGCGCTGCAGCGCAATCCCCCGGCCGCGACCAGCGAGGCGCGGTTGCGGATGCCTTCCCGGCGCAGACGTTCGTCCACGGCCGCGAGCGCGAATTCAATGGGGATGCCGACGTTGTCGCGGATCATGGCGGGCGCCGCGCCGGTGCCGCCGCGGAACCCGTCAATGGCTACGATGTCGGCCCCGGCATACACGCATCCCGAAGCGATGGCCGCCACGTTGTGCACGGCCGCGATTTTAACCAGGACCGGTTTTGCGTTCCGGGTTACCTCCTTCAGGGCCGTAATCAGCTGGCGGAGGTCTTCAATGGAATAAATGTCGTGATGCGGGGCCGGGGATATGGCGTCGGTTCCTTCCGGAATCATCCTGGTTTCCGATATGGAAGCATCAACTTTTTCTCCGGGCAGATGGCCGCCGATGCCGGGTTTGGCGCCCTGCCCAATTTTGATTTCAACGGCCGCGGCGCGGTTCAGATACTCGGCGTTCACGCCGAAACGGCCGGAAGCGACCTGGACAATCATGTGTTCGGCGTAAGGATGAAGCGACCAGTGCAGTCCGCCTTCGCCGGAGTTGGCAAAAGTGCCGGCTTCCATGGCGGCGCGCGCCAGGGCCGCGGAGGCGTTCAGGCTGATGGAGCCGTAGGACATGGCGGAAAACATTATTGGAATTTCCAGGTGAAGCTGTTGCGCCAGCTTCGTTTTGAGACTGAAGCCGCGCCCGTTTTTTTCAACCTCAACCATATCTGGTTTCCGTCCGAGACTGGTTGCTAGTTCCATCGGCTCGCGGAGCGGATCAATGGAGGGGTTCGTGACCTGGGCGGCGTTCAGCACGATCATGTCCCAGTAGTTTTTAAAGGGGCGGTCGTTTCCCATTGAGCTGAGCAGTATCCCGCCCCCCTCGGATTGTTTATAGACGTTTCTGATCATGGCCGGCGTCCAGTTGGCGTTGGGCCGGAAGTTTAATTCGGACTGGTTGATTTTGATCGCGCCGGTCGGACAGAGCGCGGCACAGCGGTGGCATCCCACGCAGAAGGCGCCTTCGGAAGAAACCATCTCGTCTTCTTCGTCGTATTGATGCACGTTGTTGGCGCACTGCCGGACGCATACCTGGCAGCGGATACAACGTTCCGGGTCGCGGGTAACTTCAAATTCGGGCTGGACAAGCCATTTTTTTGTTTGCATGGGGCTTTTCTCTCAATGTTCCCGTAAGCGGTTTTCCCGCCTCGGCGCGGCAGAGGCTGTCCGGAGCGGGGCAGACCGAACGGATGGCCGCTTCCTCGCTGGCGATATAAACCATGTCGTCTTTCCGGGCGGCCGCCATTGGGCGCAGTTTGGTTCGGTCGTTCAGGCCGATCATGCCGTCCGGCCCGCCGACCAGGATGCTGAAAGGGCCGTTCAAAAGCGCTCCTCCGTAGACCATCCGGAGGGCGGCAATCAGTTTTTGCTCCTCGCGGCTCCGGCGGCCGATCTGCGTCCAGAAGGGGGGCGCGAGGATGCAGGCCGTGATTTCAAGCGGCAGTTTCTGTTTCCGCATCAACAGGTCAAAAAGGTATGTGATGACCTCCGTGTCGGTGCGCAACGAGCAGAAATAGTTGAAATTTTCCAGGTAGCGCCGGTTGATCCCATAGGATGAAATTTCACCGTTGTGAATCACGGCCCAGTCCAGGAGTCCAAATGGATGCGCTCCGCCCCACCAGCCGGAGGTATTGGTGGGGAACCGGCCGTGGGCAAGCCAGAGATAGGCCCGGTATTCTTCCAGCCGGAAAAAACGTCCGATGTCTTCAGGGTATCCCACGCCCTTGAATATCCCCATGTTTTTTCCGGAGGAAAACACAAAGGCGCCCTCAACGAACCTGTTGATGTGCATGACCACCCGCACGATCAGGTCGTTTTCGTCTTCATCGTAATAACGTTCCTTCAGGAGCGCGCCCGCCTTGACAAAATAACGGTGGAGCAGGGGGCGGGACCTGACGGTTTCGCTCGGTTTGGTCGGGATCGGTTCGTCACCGATAATCTCGCAATTTTGTTTCAGATACTGCCGGGTATTTTCTTGCGCGCCTGGTTGATCAAACATGACGTGGAGCGCATAAGCATCGGGATTATGAGGATATATGCCGTAGGCGGCAAAGCCTCCCCCGAGACCGTTTGACCTTTCCCGCATGTTGGCAATGGAACGGATGATGAGATCGCTGGAGAACCGTTGCCCCGTCTCGGACATGATGCCGGAAATTGCGCAGCCGCTTGTGTCTTTTTCATCCTGGAAATCGTAATTCCACATTTGTCATTCCTTGTTGCGGCGGCGCCGGCCTCACAGGAGGGAAAGATATTGGTCAATCTCGTATTGGCTGACATGGGTGCGATATTTATCCCATTCTATTCTTTTATTTTCTATGAATTTCTCAAAGACGTGCTCTCCCAATGCTTCGCGCACCAGTTCGCTTTTTTCCGTTTCCGCCAGCGCTTCCGCCAGGCTTCCGGGGAGCGAGGCGATTTTGCGCTTTTCCCGTTCCTTCTCCGACATTTTGAAGATATCGTCTTCAATTGGGCCTGGAAGCTCGTAGTTGTTTTCCATGCCCTTCAGTCCCGCGGCAAGCATCACCGAAAAAGCCAGGTAAGGGTTGCAGGCCGGATCGGGACACCTGAATTCGGCCCGGGTTGCTTTTTCTTTGCCGGGCTTATACATCGGCACCCTGACAAGCGCCGAGCGGTTGCGCTGCGCCCAGGCGATATAAACCGGCGCTTCGTATCCGGGCACGAGTCTTTTGTATGAATTCACCCATTGTGCCGCCACCGCGCATATTTCGCGCGAATGGGTCAGCAATCCGGCAATATATGACCGGCCCTGCGCGGAAAGATGGCATTTATCCGTCGGGTCAAAAAAAACATTCTTGTTGCCCTTGAACAGGGATTGATGCACGTGCATTCCGCTTCCGTTTTTGCCGAATATCGGTTTCGGCATGAAGGTCGCGTAAAGCCCGTGTTTCAGCGCAATTTCCTTGACAATGAGCCGGTAGGTCATGGCGTTATCGGCCATGGTCAGGGCGTCCGTATAGCGCAAATCTATTTCATGCTGGCTTGGGGCAACTTCATGGTGGCTGTACTCAACTTTAACTCCCACGGCCTCCAGGCTCAGGATAGTGTCGCGTCTCAGGTCGCTGGCGACATCCAGCGGCGTCAGGTCAAAATATCCTCCCTGGTCAATAGGCTCCACGTTGCTTGAATTTCTGAAATAAAAAAATTCCAGCTCGGGCCCGACGTAGAACGTATAACCCATTCTGGCGGCCTTGGCGATATTTCGTTTGAGAACATGCCGCGGATCGCCCGCGAAGGGCGATCCGTCCGGGCAAAGAATGTCGCAAAACATCCGCCCCACCGTGCCGTCCTCCGTGGTGCGCCAGGGGAGAATGGCAAAGGTGTTCGGATCCGGAAGCGCGATCATGTCGCTTTCGTGAATGCGCGCAAAACCTTCTATGGATGAGCCGTCAAACCCCATTCCTTCGTCAAGCGCTCCTTCAAGTTCGTCAATGGTGATGGCGAAACTTTTCAAGGCGCCCAGCACGTCCGTGAACCAGAGCCTGATAAACCTGACCTTTTGATCGTGCGCTTTTTTCAGAACTTTTTCCTTGGCATCCGTGTTTTTCATTTTTTGTTTTTACCTCATGACTGATTGTTTTGGATCGTTTGATTCCATTGGCAGATAAAATATTTACTATTTAAGTAAAAGCAGGAACTATGCCAAGTCCGGAAAAATGACGCCGCTCCTTTGCTTTGTCTGTAATTTAAGATATTTGCCGGCAAATAATTACAACAATAAATTTATTATTGGCGCCGACGCCGGGCGGTCTAGTTTTCTGGTCTAACAAATAGACCTGGTCTAATTAAATGCATAGTAATTTCAAAGACATATGTTCGTCCGAAAATCCCGTAGGGGCGTCGCTTGACGGCGCCCGCCGGAAGGGCTTCGCAAGCGAAGCCCCTACGTCGAACGGGATAATAGTTGCCCCCGATGCGCTTCGCGATCGGGGGTCTAATTAAATGCATAGGAATTTTAAAAATACGCGCAAACGTGCCGAACCCTTGTTCGGCGATTTTTGCGGCGGCGATGGGGGAGGTTATTTCAGGCCGTATTTTTTCAGCCGGTTTTGCAGAGTCATCCGGCTTAAACCCAGTTTTCCGGCCAATTCGCGTTGGCTGATTCGCTGGCGGAGCGCGAAGGATAGAATGGATTTTTCAACCGTCTGGAGCAGGAGCGTTCGCGTCCCGGCCAGATCGCCGGCGTCCTCGCAGAACTGCTCGGTTGCCGCGGCAATCGCTGTGGCATTGGACGGCGCAATTTTCATCCGCCGCAGTCCCCCGATATGCTTGTGATCGCGCACTTCCGCGGGAAGCATGCTTTCCGTGAGCGCGTCGCCGGTGCTCAAGACGACCGCGCGTTCAATGCAGTTTTCCAGTTCGCGCACGTTGCCCGGCCAGGGATAATCCAGAAGGATGTCCAGCAGTTCCTGGGACATTTTCCGGACGTTTTTTTTGTTTTCACGGTTGTATTTTTCCAGGAAAAAGTTCACCAACAGGGGGATATCCGTCCGGCGTTCGCGTAGCGGCGGCAGATGGATTGGAATGACATTGAGCCGATAATAAAGGTCTTCGCGGAAACGCCCCGCTTTAATTTCATCCTGGAGATTTCGGCTGGTTGCCGTTACCACGCGCACGTCCGTTGTGAGCGTCCGCATGCTTCCGACCGGCTCAAATTCCCTTTCCTGGAGGATACGCAAGAGTTTAACCTGAAGCCGCGGGCTCATTTCTCCTATTTCATCCAGAAAAATAGTGCCGCCGCCGGCCAGCGCAAAACGGCCCGCGCGGTCCCGCAGGGCGCCGGTAAAAGCGCCCTTGACGTGCCCGAAAAGTTCCGATTCCAGCAGTGTTTCCGGCAGGGCGCCGCAGTTCACCTTGACAAACGGACCGTTGGCGCGCGTGCTGTTATAATGCACAACGTTGGCGATCAATTCCTTGCCGGTGCCGGTTTCCCCGGTAACGAGGATGGAAGCGCGCGATTTTGCGGCCGTGGCGGCCGTGTTGAGGACCCTTTTGATTTCATTGCTTTCGCCGATAACATTGTCCAGCCGGTAGCGGCTCCGCAGTTCCCGCAAATGCGTCTTGTCCCGGGCGAGAATTTCCTCCTTTTCCAGGTAAATCATGCGGTTGATCTTGAGGACCTGCGAGACAATCGCGGCAACGATGGACAGGAGCCGCAGGTCCTTTTCCAGTATTTCGGCGACCGCAAACGGCCGGTCCATGCTGATGGCGCCGACGACTTCGTTGTCCACGCGGAGCGGGACGCAGATAAAGGCGATGGGTTGCGACAAGTCAAGCTTGCGGGTCATTGTGCGGTCAAGAAAGCGCGGGTCTTTTAGGATGTCCGGAACCACTTCCGGGATACCGGTCTTGACGACGTTTCCGGTCACGCCCTCGCCGAACGCGTATTCTCCGCGCATTTTTTCTTCGCGCGACAGACCATGCGCGGAGGCGATCCTGATTTTATTGGAAGATTTGTCCAGGGTAACCAGCGTGCCCCTGATCATGCCCAGCTCGTTGGCGATGGCTTCCATAATGCCCTCAAAAAACGAGTTCAGGGTCAGGGCGTTGCCCAGCACTTCGCTTACGCGCCGTAACAAGCCCAGTTCGCGCCCTTCGCGCGATTCCGGCGTGATAACCAGAAGTCCGCCGTCCATATCAAACCGTAGTGGAATTCCGATTTCAGCGCATTTACGGCCGGAGGATTTTCTGACGGTAATGGTGGAACGTCCGTCGGTCAGGGCGATTTCCAGCACGACCTGGGTGATATGCCGCACTTTGGCGAGGAAATGGCTTGAATGAGCGTCTTTTTCAAGCAGCCAGCAGGCGATCGTATTCAGGTCAAAGAGCCGCGGGCAAAAATGGCCGAAAAATCTGACCACCTGGTCTTCATCTTTCCATAAGTCCAGCATGCCGGTCAGACTGTCAAAGACATACCGGGAAGTTTTATTGCTTTCGGCGCCCAGCCGGATCAGGGCATCCTGAAGGTTTGCCGGGTCGGCGGGATTGCCAATGTGTTTTGCCCTGGGGATTTTCGCGTTGGCGGACGATTTGAAAAAGCCCGTGAACATTTTATCGTTGTTTCCCTTTCCGGAAGAAAAGCAATCTATCAGCGTAAACAAATGGGGGGGCAGGATTGGGTTGTAGCGGTTGATGATGGTCTGCGGCGAATGATTGAAACTGACGTAGACCACCGGCATTTCTTCATTCCGGCAGGCGGTCAGAAAACAGGAAATCAGGTTTTCAACCGGGGCGCTTGAATCAACTTCCCAGACAATGTTGTCCCCGGCGATGACGCCGCCCAGAAGCCGGTCTATTTCCGTCGCTCCGGTGGTGGCGGATTTTGCTTTCAAACTGTCGGTTTTTTTATTCATCGCATGTTTGTCCGGCGGTTAAATTATCATTGCCCGCGCGGAAGTCAATATAATGCCTGATCCCTATTCCCGATCCATACCAAGCGCCAGGAAATCCGGTGCGGGCCGGCCGCCGTTTCTGTGTCGGCGAAAAACTGAAGTTTGCGCACTGGACGGCGTGAGGAAAACTGGCAGGGAAAGAGATGGTCTGGAGAGAATTTAGTTTTTAAGGGCTGACCCTAAACAAGATGCCCCGCGCGTGCCCGTCAGGAAGTGGAAAATTGTTTTGCCGGCCTGCGTTTTATTGAAATTCGCGTCTACATGCCGGGGGTTGTTTAAAACACGTTCTGGAACATGCGGGCGACGATGGGGCCGAGCATGATCAGAAAGACGACTGGAAAAATAAAGGCCACCAGCGGGAAAAGCATTTTGACCGGCGCCTCGTTGGCCAGCTTTTCGGCCCGCATGAAACGTTTGTTGCGGATTTCGCCCGATTGAATCCGCAGGATCGCGCCGATGCTCACGCCCATTTCGTCGGCCTGGACCAGCGCGTTGACGAGCGCCTGCACGTCCGGCTGGCGGATACGGTTGCCCATGCTTTGGAGGGCATGGCGCCGCGTCTTGCCGAGTTGAATTTCAAAAAGCATGCGCGAAAATTCCTCGGCGATGGCGTCCGGCGCGCGCTTTTCCACGATGTTTTTAAGGGAAGTCATGAAATCCAGCCCTGCTTCCACCGAGAGGGTCAGGAGGTCAATGACGTAAGGCAAAGCCTTCATAATCTGCCGATGGCGCAGGGCGATTGACTGTTTGAGCCATTGTCCCGGGTAAAACGCGCTCCATAAAATGATGGCCGCCGCGAAAATCAACGGCTGTCCGCCGGGAAAATGCCGGATAAGCGCAAAAAGAGCGGCGGCGAACGAGGCCAGAAACGGCCCGGCAACCAGCGGCATCATGAGGCGCAGGGCTAAAAACTCCTCCGGCGCGAGCAAATCGTCAAACCCCCCTGAAACAAGCGATTGTGAAACCCGCTCGCGCAGTTTTTTAAACCGCTGTTTTTTGAAATAGTTTGCCATGACCGGGGTCAGCGGCAACAGCGCCCGGAATATGAGCGGCAGACGGCGCTCCCGGCGCCGTCCGTCCGCCGCGGTAACATAGGTGATCGCCGAGGCGGCGCTGGCGATATGCCAGGCCAGGCCGCCCAGAAAAAGGGCGGCGAGAAGGGCGATGCCGGATTCAACGACGATGTTCAGGGCATTGGTCATTCAGATATCAATGTTGATTATTTTGCGTATCATCAAGGCGCCGGCGACTTCCAGAATGACCGCCGCGGCCGCGATGATGATTCCAACCGGCGCCGTGAAAAATGAAATCATCATTTCGGAGTCAAGGACAAACATGGCGGTTACCAGGAAAACCGGCATGATGCCGACGACAATTCCCTGCAAACGTCCCTGCGAAGTGAGCGCCATGATCCGTTTCTGGATCCGCATCCGTTCCCTGATCATGGCGGATATTTTGTCAAAAACTTCCGTCAGGTTGCCGCCGGTCTGCCGCGCGATTTCAATGGCCCGGATCATGATGGTCAAATCCTCGCTGTTGACCCGCGCGTCGAGGTTGCCCAGCGCCTCTTCAAATCTCACTCCCAGCCGCATTTCCTGAAGAAAAAGGTTGAATTCCTGCGAAATCGGCGGCATGTTCTGGCGGACGATGTGTTCAAAGGTCTGGGTGATGCTTGACCCGGAACGCAGGGCGTTGCTCATCGTCATCAGGGCGTCAACCAGTTGTTCGTTGAATTTCTCCCGGCGCCGGCGTTTGAGCATTCCCAGGTACCAGCGCGGAAAATTGAGCGTAAGCCCGCCGGCCAGCGCGCCGATAACTCCGCCCCGGATGGTCCCGGCGGGAGAGCTGAAATTGCCGGCCAGGAAGAAAAAAAGCAGAAACGCGGCGATGGCGGCCGACCAAGCCAGCTCGGAAATGCGGCGCGGCGGGATGAAAAGGAAAATATCGGCGAATTGCCGCGCCGTTTCCTCGGTATGGATGCGGTTGTAGGTCTCCATTCCGTCCCGGAAGGCGTGGATAATGTAATAGGCGAGGCCGCCGAAACAGACCATGTAAAGGCCCGGGATGAGATGATTCAATGGCATAACATTTTCGCCTTCCGGCAATTGATTGACGACGTTGCTCTCCTCAGAGCGGCATGAACATGCTGCGGTCAATTGAGAGGCCGCGCGTGCCGATTTCCTCCATGAAAGTCGGCACGGCGCCGGTCGGCTTGAATACGCCGATGACCTTGCCGTTATGGTCAATGCCGCTCTGCGTGAACGTGAAAATATCCTGCATGGTGATGCGGTCGCCTTCCTGTCCCGAAACCTCGGTGATATGGGTAACTTTGCGCGTGCCGTCGCTCATGCGCGCGGTATGGATAATGAGATGGATGGCGGAGGTGATTTGTTCGCGGATGGCGCGCGAGGGCAGGTCAATCCCCGACATGAGCGTCATGGTTTCCAGCCGGGCGATGACATCCCGCGGCGAGTTGGCATGCACCGTGGTAATGGAGCCGTCGTGGCCGGTGTTCATGGCCTGCAGCATGTCCAGCGCCTCGCCGCCGCGGCATTCGCCGATTAAGATCCGGTCGGGACGCATGCGCAGGGTGTTGCGCAGAAGGTCGCGGATGGTGATAGCGCCGCGTCCCTCAATATTGGGCGGTCTTGATTCCAGGCGGACCACGTGTGGCTGGGTTAGACGCAGTTCGGCCGCGTCCTCAATGGTGACGATCCGCTCGCTTTCCGGCAGAAAAGATCCGAGCACGTTGAGAAAGGATGTTTTTCCCGAGCCGGTTCCGCCGGAAACCACGATGTTTTTGCGCAACAGCACGCAGACGTGCAGGAATTCGGCCATCTCCGACTGGATGGTTTCGAAGCGGATGAGGTCCGCCATGGTCAGCGGTTCCTTTGAAAACTTGCGGATGGTCAGGCAGGGGCCGGTCAAGGCCAGCGGCGGGATAATGGCGTTCACCCGGGAGCCGTCCTTCAGGCGGGCGTCCACATACGGCTGGCTTTCGTCAATCCGCCGCCCGATGGGGGCCACGATCCTTTCAATGACGGCCAGAACGGAGTCGTCATCCATGAACATGAGGTCGCTTTGGAGCAGTTTCCCTTTTTTTTCAATGAAAACCTGGTCGTGGCGGTTGACCATTATTTCCGTGATTTCCGGGTCGGCCAGCAGGTCTTCCAGGGGGCCGAGTCCGACTGCTTCGTCAAATATTTCTTTGATGAGCGCTTTGGCGTCAATCCAATCGGGGAGCCGGCCGTGAATTTCCCTGACGATTTCTTCAAGGGATTCGCGGGTGCGGCGGAGCAGTTCTTTTTCCTTGATGTGGGTGGTGGTCAGCCGTTTGATGTCAAGCCGCTCCAGCAGAACGGCGTGGATTTGTTTTTTAATCTCGCACTTTTGGAGGCGCGGATTATGTTCCAGATCGCCGTCGGCCGCCGTTTTTCTACGGATGGGCTGGGATTCAGCCACTTTCTGTTTGGAGGAAATCATCTGGGTTACGGCGGCGGAAGGCTGGACTATCATGAGGCAATTCCCGACGCGGATCGCCTGGCCGGGTGAATATGCGATCCGGCCGTGCACCCGGGCCCCGTTGAGGTAGGTGCCCGAGCGGCTGTTTAAATCTTCCACCCAGAAACCGTCGCGGTAGAAAATGAGGATTGCATGGCGCGCGTCAACCGCCTTGTCGGGGATGATGATTTTATTTCCTTTTTCCGATCCGACCGGGTAGACGCCGAACCCGATTTCGTATATGTCCGGAGCGTGCTCGGGCCGCCGGATTTCAAGCTTGATGACCTCGCTTTTTCCCTTGTCCGTGTCCATCTTAATATTGTTTCCTGGTTTTTCCGGGTGCGGGCGGCGTTTCCGGCGCGGATCAGGTTGGTCCCGGCTCCTTTAAATATCCTTTTTGTGTCTTATGTCCCGTTGCCGGATTATGTTCAGAGCCGGCAATTGTTTCTGGAGGTGTTCAAAGTTGACGGTTGGCATATTGGTGATATAGGTGACATCGGAAGGATTGCGCAGGGCCAGGCTCAACTTTCCGCGCACTGACTGGGCGAAGACCAGCAATTCCGCCTCATGCGGCGTTACCTCAAAAGTAACGGTGTTGTATCCGCGCGGCGCTCTTTCGGCGCGGCCGTACGCGGAGGCCCGGTCGGCCGTTGTCTGGCCGGTGGCCAGAACGGTAACATCCTGCAGCACGGTCAGGGTTACGGTTTCAAACGAACCGGTGACGGCCGGCGACGGGAAGGTGAACGTGCCAAGGATATCAACACGGTCGTTGGGCTGGATCATGGCGCTGACCGAAGAAACCACATCAACGGCGATGGAAATCGCCCGCATGGAAGGATTGACCATTGCGGACAACCCCGCGTCGCCCTTGTAGGGGACATCAACGTCCGACCATTGGATCGGGTCGCCCCGGCCGATGTTATAAAGCAATTTTTTCCCCATGATTTCGCGGGCCGATTCCGGGAGGATGGCGCGTCCGCCGACGCTGCTTTGAAAGACAAGCGCCTTGGCCAGGTCTATGTTTTTCAAAATGGTGCCCGCCGGAAGATCGCGCTCGGCGACGACCACGAAAATTCTTTTCGCACTGCCTAGAATCCGCTCGCGCTCATGGCGCAGATATCTGCCGGTCAGCCAGAAGGCCGCAATGCCGGCGGCAATCGCGATCAGCAGTATAATTTTCTGTTTCATATTGCTTTATTCCCCCATATCGTCTGTTTTTTCCTTGAGCAGAAGGGTAACACAGGTTTCATTTTCGCGCAAGGCCGGGCCGGTTATGAGCGCGCAAAGCGCCTTGCCCTTCCTGAAAATCATGAAATATTTCCCGGAATTGCCGCGGCCGGGCGGGCGGACGGCCGGATAGGCCGGTTGCCAGTTGTTCCGCTCCAGTTTGGCGGTGATTTCCGCGGCGATCATTTCCGGCGCGCCGGCAATCGTTCCGCTTTCCAGGACAACTCCGGTTTCCTCGTTTCTGATTCTGGTTTCCGGCTCTTTTCCCGTGAAAAGGGGATACCCGGCGCAAATCCCGCCCGGGGGTGGGGGGGGTGGCCTTGCAGTTTCGGCCGCGAACCGCGAAAAGACAAAAGCCAGCGCGCGTTCCGATCCGGGCGCGGCGGCTGTCAGCAGAATGGATGCGGTGTTTTCCTTTTCAAAATGCCGCTTGATTTTCGCGCGCGCCTGTTCCGGCGGCTCGTCATACCCGTAAACCGCAAGGAGAAACCGCGCGCCGTTAATAACCAGCGGAGCCTGGTAAATCCGGTTTGCCCCGCCGGCCGGGCCGTATCCGGGCCGATCCTGATCCGGCAAACAACGCCAGAAAACTTTGCCGGAAGAGGAAATGAAAGGCAGAAGAAGGATGGCCAGGAACAGAATGATTCCGGGCAAACCGTTTTTTTTGTTCCGCGCGGCCGCCGGCATTTTTTTCGGCAATTTTCCGGCGGCGTAATTTTCGCCCGCGCCGGAAATCCGGGGAACCGGATGATTAAAAAGTTTCAATATATCCCTCCGGTCCATGCCAGCCATGCGTCGCTTTTTACGGAAACCGCCGGCGCGCCGCTGATAAGGCGGCGGATGGCCGGGATAAAAGATAAATTAACCGCCGTGGTTTTTGAGCCCTTTACGAGATAAAATTCGTTGACCGGGGCGGGGGAAGTCTGCAATTGGGAGACGGCGTTGGTCGGTGCGGAGAGCAGGGTGTCCAGTTCGGCCCGGGCGGCGACGCCTCCGGCCAATGATCCGGCCGCCGCTTCCAGAACTGGTTCGTCGTCCGCCGTATAGCGCGTGTTGTCGCCGCCGGTTTCCCAGTCGGCGATGAATTTTTCTTCCAGCGAGCGCTGGTAGACGGGGGCCATGGCCAGTTCGCCGGCGTCGGCGCGGGCGGTTAACATGGCGCGCGTATGGGCCTGTTCCAGCCGGTTCAGGAGCATGGCTCCGATCATTGCCGCCATAACCGCGACCAGCGCGATCGTGAATTCAATCATGGCCTGGCCGCGGCAAGAATGGCGGAAGGCAGAAGGCAGAAGGCGGAAGGCCGGGTGAAGATCTCCGGATAAGAGATGGCGGATATTAAATTGAGAAAATCGGACCGTTCGGCCTCTGATCTCTGATCTATGACTTCTTAATTCTGCATTCTGCATTCTACATTTCCTCAATGTCCTCTCCGCGTTCCCCCGCCGGGACCCGGTCCGGGGGAATATATTTCGCAGGAATTGGAATTGTTCGTGTCGCTCAGCCAGTCAATGCCGGTCTGGCGGAAGGCGGCGTTTTCCCAGGCAATAAGCTGCTGGCAGTACCAGCAGTCCGCGTCCAGGACCTCAATGCCGTGCGCGGGATAGCCGTTTTCGGGGGCAAGGTGGATTTCAATATGCTCGCGCCATTGCAAATCATAGGCGCCGCCGCTGGGAGAGGATGAGGCGTCAACCGGAATCAGGCGGACATCATGAAAGGCGGGCAGGACGAGGCCGTAGGCGTCGGGCCGGATTTTTTCGCCGGCGGCGGAAATCAGGCAGCCGAACGGTTTTGCGGCGGCGGTGCAGGAAATGGTGCGGTCTGCTTTTCCGGGCATGTGCCGTTCGGCGACGGCTTCCACCCGCGCAACGGCGTCGGCGCCGGTATAATCATACTGCGGCTTCACCTGTTTTTCCGGGAAGACGGGGAAAGAAGAATCTTTCATGATTGTCCAGTCGCTCCATTTTTCCGGCTGGTAAACAAACCATCTGGCTTCGGCGGAAACAATCTCATTGCTGATAACCTGCGGGCCGGGACTCCTTTGCGCGCGCAGCGTGTTCATGATTGCAACCATGGGTTCCCCGCCGGGGAGAGACGGAAAAGTTTGCAGTCCCAGCCCGAAAACTTCGCTGTTTTCGGGGCGAATTTCTTCGGGCGGCGGCAGCGGTTCCCAGTCAGTGAAGTCTTTGTAATCCCTGAGAAAACTGTAGCGCGCGGGGTCAATCCAGAACCAGCACCACAGCTGGCCGGCAATCGCGTCGTAAAAATTCATGTTCAGCAGCGGATGGTCTCCTGAATAATTCAGGTTGTACAAGCAGGTATTATCCGGCCCGGCGGCCACGCCGGCGCTGGCGATACTCATGAGCATTTCACCGTATTCGCGCCAGCAGTCCGGGTATGGCTCTTCGTCAACCGGGTAGGCGAAGGTTTGGCCGGCGTGTCCCGCGAGGCGTTCGCTGAAAGCCGGGTTGACATAAATGCCGTTGTTTTTGGCGGCCTGCTGGGAGGCCAGGAGCCCGATGATCGGACCGGCGAAACAGAGGCGGGCCTGTATTTCGGCGATGCGCGCGGCGAGGTCGTTGTCGGCGGCGCTCAAGGCCGCGGCCTGCATGATATTAAGGTCGCCGATCAGATTCAGTGTGATGCCCTGCCAGCGGGCGGCGGCCAGGGCGGCGGCGTCCGCCGCATTTTGGGCGCGCATTTTGAGGTGAACGGCGTTGTGCAGGTCAAATTTCCAGATAAGCACGATGGAAAGGAAGAGGATGACCATGAGCAGAAAAATCATGACCTGCCCGCCGTCGCCCGCGCCGCGCCGCCGGCGGACCGGTCCGCGGCAAAAGCGGGAGGCGGAAGACAGGCCTCCGCGGCGCTGGCAAACGCCATTCCGGCGCGCTGCCGTATTTTGTTGCCGGCCTGCGGTTCTCATTTCATTATTCAAGGTAGAGGGCGGCGTGGTTATCCAGATAAAGTTCCGTATTGAGCGGGACCGAATCGGCGCCGTAGAATGCGCGGAAAAAAACGGGAAAGAAACGCAGGGGGAAATCCTGGGAAACGGCAAAGCGGAGGAGATGCGAACTGTCTTCAGTGTAATTATAATTGATTGTTTCCCAGTCTTCATATTGCAGAATGCCGTTCAGGCGGCTCCATTCGGCGCTCAGATAGATCGGGATGCGGGCGTGTTCCATTGCCATCTGGGCGGCCGGCCCGCCCGCCGTTTCGGGGAATATCATGTTGCCCGCGTTGGGAATGGCGGCCGCCATGACCGATTTGCGCGCCATGAAATCATTAAAGCCGACTGTTCTGGCCCGGGCGCCGCGGGCGCAGGCATAGGAAAGTATTTCCTTCGCCGCATAAAGCTGCAGGAGCTGAAACAGGCCGGCGAGGATGAGGCAGATGAGCGCGACAACCAGGCAGGATTCAATCAGGGCCTGGCCGCGGCAAGAATGGCGTCCGGCGGAAAGGCGGGGGAAATATGGCGCGGGCCGGATTAAAAAAAGATGGCAAACAGCTTCCCGCCTTCGGCCGGCCGGCCTCTTAATTCTGCATGCGGCACTTTGCATTCTGCCTTTTCTTCAGGCGGTTATTCGTTCCCCAGGGTTTTCAGATAATCAACCGATTTGGTCTCGGTTGCCTCCTCAACCTCGGTTTCGTCGCCGCCCAGCTCGGTTACGGCCCCGCCGATCATCTTCCGGATCTGGTCTCCGAAAAGTCCGAAAACCGCCAGCGCCGCCAGCGCAATAATGGCAACGATGATGATGTATTCCGTCATGGTCTGCCCGCCGCATGATTTAATATTTGGTTTCAAGCGATTTATCTCCTTCTTTTTTGTTTCTGATGCGGTTTAAAGCGCGCTTGGCGCCCGCCATCAAAATTTGTCTATGGATAATCGGAGGCGATTATTGCCAGCAGGCGTTCGCCGTATTCGCCGAATGTCGTCAGGAAAATTCCCATGATGATCGCCACCGCCATTAAGACGCCGGCCGTGACGGCATATTCAATGGTGGCCTGCCCGCCGCAAGCGGCGATAACATGGCCGGGCCGGCCGCCCGTCGGCGGGCGAAAAGGAGCGTTTGGCTGGCCGTAGAAGGTTTTTATCATAAGTTATTGTTTATTTGGCATTATGGCACACTGAAAATTCAAAATCAAGAAGATTTGAAATTAAAAGAAATCTATGCCATAATATCCGGCAGTTGAAGGATTGTCGGGACATGATCAATATTAACGGATATGAAATACTGGAAGTGCTGCCGGCCGGCGGGATGAGCGCCGTCTACAAAGCGCGCCAGCTTTCGTTGGACCGCATCGTGGCGATCAAGGCCCTGCCGCCCGCCATGGGGGCCGCGGCCGATGTGGAGAAATTCATGGCGGAGGCGCGAATCACCGCCAGTTTGAAACATCCCAATATTGTCCAGGTGTATGATTTCGGCAAAACCGGCGACGGGGTCTGCTATTTTGTGATGGAATACATTTCGGGTTACAGCGTTGCCGCCTGGATCCACCGCAAAAAATATCTCTCGGAAGAAAACGCGCTCCTGTGCGCCCTGAGCGTCGCGGCGGCCATGAGTTATGCCTGGCAAAAGAACCGCATTGTGCACTGCGACATTAAGCCCGATAACGTCATCATTGACGACGACGGCACCGTCAAACTGGCCGACCTGGGGCTGGCGAGGAGCGTGCAATCCATCATGGAACACGCCCGGCCGGATGACCGGCAGGTGTTTGGCACCCCCAATTATATTTCCCCCGAACAATCGCACGGCAGCGAGTCCCTGGACTGCCGGGCCGATATTTATTCGCTCGGCGCCATGCTTTATCACTGCATGACGGGGGTGATGCCTTTTGAGGGACAGCCGCCGCTGGAGGTTATGGACCGCCAGATTACCGATTTCGTACCCGATCCCCAGGATGTTAATCCGTGTATTTCCGTCTGGTCGGCCTGTCTCATTGAAAAAATGATGGCGAAGGACAGAAAATTCCGGCAAACGGACTGGAACGAAACCTTGCGCGATATTTCCAACGCCCGTTCCGAAATGATGCCGCAAGGTTCGCTGCCTGACGATGTTCTCAGCACTGTCAAGCGCAGTCCGCTGCGCGGCCGCCGGCTGGAGGAGGCCGCGCTCCAACCGGTGATTCAAGCGCCGGTCGTCTGCCGGGCCCCGTCCAATTTAAGGCGGAAGCTGGCTTTGGCAACCGCCGTTGGGGCGCTGGTTCTGGCGGCCGGCTGGGGCATGTTTCATTTGGCGCGCAAAACCGAGATCCCGGCCGTTCCTGAACCTTTGCCGGCGCCGCAATCCGCGGAAGTCGGCCGCGCGCCCCCCCCGGTTGACCGCGAACGCGCGGCCATGGAGCAATATGATGAAATTACTTCATGGGCAAAGGCCCACCCGTCCGCGCACGTTGAGACCATAACGCGTTTCCGGAAGCTGGCGGAAGACGCGGTCGGCACCAAATACGCGGAAATGGCCAAGGATGATATCCGGCAAATTGAGCAGCGCGGAAAAAAAACCGCGGAAATTATTGTTGAACTGGATAAAAAAGCCGGCCAGCTGGCCGACCGGGGTCGCTTTCAGGAGGCGGCCGCGGTTTACGGCAAATATCACGGTGCGTTTGAAACGGAAACCGCCGCGGAGCGCGGAAAAAAAGAGCGGCTTTTTTCGGCGAAACACGCCGATCGCGTGAAAGCACAGAGGCGGCAACGGGAGCTGGCGGAACTTCAATTGATGCACGCGGCCGATGAAATCGCGGTGATTTTGGTTGAAGACGATCTGGAGGCCGCCCGGCAACGGATAAAAGCGCTGGCGGTTGATCTGCCCTTGATTTCCGGAAAACCGGAGTTCAAAGCCATGGCCGCCATGTTGGAGAAGTCATCCGGCGCCGGCAAACGAATCATGGATTCATTTCAACGGCAGAAAAACGAGGAAATCAGCATTGCCTTTTTACAGGGGCCGCAGACGCTTCATATACGCGATGTCCAGGGCGATGTGGTGCTTGCGGAAAAAGTGGTGACGATGGAAGAAGGCAAGATCGGCCTGCAGAAAATCTTCAGGGCGCGCGATTTAACGCTGTCTGAAAAGTTGAACCGTCTTGGCGCCGGCGCCGGGCCGGAGTTTGCCCTGATGCGCGCCATGTTGGCCATCCAGGACGGCGACTATCAGCAGGCGGCCGACGCGGCCGCCGGAACCGGCCCGCTCCTTGCCCCGAAGCTTGCCGCGGCCATTAAATGCAAAGACCGGGATACCGCTGAAGAACGCGCAACGCAGACTCTGGCCTATATCATGTGCCGGACCGGCATAATTCCCTATCACGTCCGTATGCCCGATCCCGCTTCCTGTCTTGATATTCTGCGGGATAAAAACCGTTTTCCCCAGAACGGACCCGCCGCGGGATGGATGATTGATCAATTCCGGGTAAAATTCGGCTCCACGCAAACTGCCCGGCGTTATGCGGCTGTTCTGGAGGCGCTGGCTGGTTCCGCCGGCGGTTTGGCTGCGTCAACGCAAACAGGAACCGAAGCCGCGCTACCGCCGGACCAAACGTCTGAAAAATCAATTATTGAGCAGATGATGACGAAAAATCCGGGACTTGGGGAAAATCAGATGGTTTTCCAGACGGATAATTCCGGCCGGATTGTGAGCGCTGACATAGTTTCCGTGCATCTGAAGGATATTCAGCCGCTGGAGAGCCTGCCGCATCTGAAAACACTGGTTTGCGCCGGCACGCGCCTTCATGTCTGGCCGGAGATGTCAATGCCGGCCCAGCTTTCCGATTTAACTCCGCTTAAACAGATGTCGTTAAGCGAGTTTATCGGCAGTCATACCCGGATCCGGGATATCTCGGTCTTAAGCCGGATGCCGCTGACCAGTCTTAATCTGGCGCGCACCCGGGTCGGCGATTTGCAGCCCTTGAAGGACATGCCGCTGCGGCAGCTTGATGTCAGTTTTACCCAGGTGCGCGATCTGCGCCCCCTGGCGGGACTGCCCCTGGTTAATCTTAACATCAACGGCACGGATGTTTCCAACCTGGGCGCTCTGCTCGGTATGCCGTTGAAAACGCTCTCGGCCGCGTTCACGCGCGCCAGGGATTTAACCCCTCTTCGCGCCATGCCGCTCATTCGCCTGGTGCTTCGCGGAACGGATATAACCGATATTGCTCCCCTCCAGGGGATGCCTCTGGAATCCCTTGACCTTTCCGATACCAATGTCCGCGATATTCTGCCGTTGCAGGGGATGCGTTTGCGCGATCTTGATTTGCGCAACACGAAAGTGAAAGACATAAGCGTTCTGGAAAACATGCCCCTGGAGGCGCTGAAATTAAACGGAAGTGCCGTCAAGAACATTGCGCCTCTGAAAAACACGCCTTTGAAAATGCTTGATCTGCGTGACACCAGCATCGCCGACCTGACGCCCCTGGAAAATCTGCCCGTGGAGGAAATATGGCTGGATGTGTTTGACAACCAGGAGCGCGCCGAAAAAACGCGCGGTGTTTTGGCCATACTGCATAAAATGCCGCGCCTGCGAATCATCAACGGCGCTCCGCTCTGGGACTGGAAAAGAAGGGGAAGGCGATGAAATATATCAGCACGCGGGGTAAAAGCACGCCGGTTGATTTTGAAACGGCGGTCATGAACGGTCTGGCTTCTGACGGCGGTCTCTTTCTTCCGTCCCGTATTCCCAGGGTGCGGGGACGGCTCGGCGACTGGCGGCGGCTTTCATATCCCCGGCTTGCCTTTGAAATCATCCGTCTTTTCTGCGATGCGCCGGACGGCGAACTGCGGCGTATTATCCGGAAGAGCTGCGCGGCATTTCCGCATCCGGACCCGGCCCCGCTCGTTGCTTTGCGCGAGTGTTTTGTTCTGGAGCTTTTCAACGGGCCGACGCTGGCTTTCAAGGATTTCGCCCTTCAGTTTCTCGGCAACCTGTTTGAATACTTCCTGCGGCGGGGGGACAGCCGGCTGAATCTGGTGGCCGCCACCAGCGGGGATACGGGGAGCGCCGCCATTGCGGGCGTGAAAGGCAAGAAGAAAATAAAAATATTCGTGCTTTATCCATTCGGCCGGATAAGCGCCGCCCAGGAACGCCAGATGACCAGCGTCCGGGATAAAAATGTCTACTGCCTGGCCGTCAGGGGCAGTTTTGACGACTGTCAGCGGATTGTCAAAAATTTACTCGGGGATTTGCGGTTTCGGGCGGATTACGATCTTGGCGCGGTCAATTCCATCAACTGGGCGAGAATCATGGCGCAGATCGTTTATTACTTTTACGCTTATTTCCGGGTGCAACTCCGGACCGGTTGTGCGAAAGTGAATTTCGCGGTTCCCACCGGCAATTTCGGCGATATTTTCGCCGGTTATATCGCCCGGCGGATGGGGCTGCCGATTTCCCGGCTTATCCTGGCGACCAACCGCAATAAGGTTCTGGCGGATTATTTCGGGCAGGGAATTTATATGCGCGGAAATGTCCGCCGGACACTAAGTCCTTCCATGGATATTCAAATTGCCAGTAATTTTGAGCGTTATCTTTATTACCGCCTCGGAAAGAATCCGGCCCAGGTGCGGCGTTTAATGCGCAAATTCGCGCGTGACGGAAAAATAAGTTCCCGCGATGCGGGGATGCCGCGCCCCGATCCGCTGTTTTGTTCCGGTTCGGCCGATGACGCCGCCACCCTGAAGGAAATCCGCCGCTGTTACCGGCAGGACAATTATATTCTTGACCCGCACACAGCGGTCGGCGCGGCAGTGGCGCGCCGGTTTCTGGAGAAAGGTGTGCCGACGGTCTGTCTGGCCACGGCCCATCCGGCCAAATTTGAAAAGGCGGTCGCGCGCGCCATCGGCCGGGCTGTTTCGCATAAGGCCATTGCGGCGCTGAAAAAGAGGAAGACCCGGCGTTTTGTTTTGCCGGCGGATGATGAGAAAATCAGAGAATTTATCGCCGCCCGGAGCCGGATGGCGTAAACAAGCGTTTTGTTTGCGGGGATATGTTTTGTTGAACAATCTGGCTGGCAAACGGGGCGAATTAATTGCGCCATGACCATAATTTCTGTCTTTCTGATTGCCGTTGGCCTGGCGCTGGATGCCTTTGCCGTGGCGGTGGCCTGTGGTTTGGCCGTCCGGCCTTTGCGGCCGCTTTATGCCTTCCGGATCGCGTTCTTTTTTGGTTTCTTTCAGTTCGCCATGCCCGTCGCCGGCTGGGCGGCGGGGAGCGCCCTGCAGGCGATTATTGCCGCCTTTGACCACTGGCTCGCGTTTATTCTGCTTGTGGCGGCGGGCGGCAGGATGATTTACGCGTCGTTCACGAAGGGGGAAAAGAGTTCATGTTCTGCTCCGGTTTCCACGGGGGCGCTGGTGATTTTATCGCTGGCAACGAGCATTGATGCCCTGGCGGTCGGTTTAAGTTTCGCGTTTCTGAAGGAAAAAATTCTGCTGCCTTCGCTGATCATCGGGGCGGTAACCTTTGCGCTTTCTTTTGCCGGCGTCTGGCTGGGACACCGCTGCGGTCATATTTTTGAGAACAAACTGGAAACGGCCGGCGGACTGATATTGATCGGAATTGCCTTCAAGATTCTGGTTGCCCACCTGGCCGCTTGAATTTGAGGCGATTCTGCGGCCGCCGGGCGGCGGTTCAGTTCCTGACCATGTGCATCAGGGAGAGACCGCCGATGAAGGCAAAACCCATCCAGTAGAAGAAAATGAAGGGGATGGCGAGATACTGGACGCCCTGGAAAGCATAATAGAGCGTGGCGGAAACATAAAGGAAAAGGGCAAGCTCAATTAAAACCGTTGCGTTGAATCTGGCCCGGTAACTCTTGCCGCTCCATGAAATATCGGCCGGACGGTTGGTCAGGCTGTATTTTGGTGTGCGGTGGAAATTGCTTTTGCGGCCGAGCAAGGCGCTGAAGATCGCCTGGGTGTTGATCACCGCCAGTCCGATGGCGCCGGCCATGAGAATCGGCACAAATAAAACGCGCCGCTTCCAGTCGGGGTAAATCTTTTTCTGCGCGTAAATGTAAAATAAAGGGTAACTGAACGCATTGATCGTGAAAAAGGAAATTGCCGCGAAAAAAACGTCCGTGCCGGGACAGTTGATTTTTATCACCAAAATGGGGAACAACAACAACGCAATCATAAGCAAAGCCGGGAACACGAAGTGATTGGTCAGGTGAATGGTGGCTTCAAATTTAACCAGCGGCGAAATAGTTTTGTTTTTCCAGATCACCGGCAGAAGTTTCTTGGCGGTCTGCACGGCGCCCTTGGCCCAGCGGTATTGTTGGTTCTTAAGGCCGTAGACTTCGGCCGGGACCTCCGCCGGACAGACCACCTCGTTGACGTATTTGAATTTCCAGCCGGCAAGCTGCGCCCGGTAGGAAATGTCAATATCTTCCGTTAAAGTGTCATCTTGCCAGTTGCCGGCGCCCAAAATCGCCGCTTTGCGCCAGATGCCGGCCGTTCCGTTGAAATTAATGAAAATTCCGCCGGCATTGCGCGCCCCGTGTTCCAGCACAAAATGCGCGTCCAGGCATATGGTCTGGCTTTTGGTGAGCAGTGAAAAATTGCCGTTCAGGTGGCCCCAGCGCGCCTGGACGACGCCGATTTCCGGCGCCGAAAAATGAGGGATCATATTTTTGAGAAAATCTTCCGGCGGCATGAAATCTGCGTCAAAAATGGCGATAAATTCCCCGCCGGCGGATTGCAGTCCGTTTCTCAGCGCGCCGGCCTTGAAACCCGCGCGGTCGGCGCGATGAATATAATGAATATTGATTCCCTGTCGGCGGTAATGATCGCAGAGCGCTCCGGCCTTTGCGCGGGTTTCATCGGTGGAATCGTCTAAAACCTGGATTTCAAGTTTATGGCGCGGATAATCAAGCCGGCAGACGTTTTTAATGAGGCGCTCCACCACGTATTGTTCGTTATAAACCGGCAACTGCACGGTAACCAGCGGCCATTCTTCCGGGGGCGGGGGGGGCGAGGAATGGTCCGGCCGGCGGCGATTGAAGAGAAATATCATCAGGTAGGCATGGAAAGCATAAACGGTCAGCACAACCAGAAGCCCGGCGTAAAAAGCCAGCAAGCTGATGGTAAGTATGGAATTCAATCCTGTCCTTTCCTGCAAATCGCCTGGCCGGGGAAAAAACCAAGCCGTTTCCCAATCTGGGAAACAAAATTCCGTCAGTATGTTCAAAATCGCGCGATTGTCAATATCAGATTGCGGGGCGAAAATAGCAGGTTAAGCTTGCCATGCGAGACCGGCGCGGGTATTTTATGCCACACCGGCGGAAGGGAGGCGGCGCCGGTTGTCGGAAGGGGTTCTGCATTGCCTTGTAAAATTGACGGGGTGTGAAAATGGAAAAATTGAAACAAACCGAATTTAAAGGTCCGGCCGGACCGGTTGTGCTGGCCATCATGGACGGCGTCGGGCTCGGCAAATACCGGGAAGGCGATGCCGTTTGTTCGGCCTTGAAGGTTAACATGGACTGGCTGGCAAAGCATGGCCTTTATTCGCGGCTGAAAGCCCACGGCAAGGCGGTCGGCCTCCCGGACGACGGCGATATGGGCAACAGCGAGGTGGGCCATAATGCCATTGGCTGCGGCCGGATTTATGATCAGGGCGCCAAGCTGGTCAACCGGGCCATCGCTTCGGGCTTGATGTTCAAGGATAAAACATGGCAAATGCTGATCGCCAACTGCCGGGCCCATAAGAGCGCGCTCCATTTCATCGGTTTATTCTCCGACGGCAACGTGCACAGCCACCTTGATCATCTCAAAGCCATGCTGGCCCAGGCCGCCAGGGAAGGCGTCCGCCGGGCCAGAGTGCATGCTTTGCTGGACGGACGCGACGTCGGGGAAACCTCGGCCCTTGATTATGTGGATCCGTTTGAAAAATTTCTGGCGGATTTGAACGCCGCCAGCGGAGTTGATTTCCGTATCGCATCCGGCGGCGGGCGGATGCGCATCACCATGGACCGCTATAACGCCGACTGGAATATGGTGAAACTTGGCTGGGATATCCACGTCAGAGGGGTGGGGCGACGGTTTCCTTCGGCGCGCCAGGCCATTGAAACGTTACGCCGGGAAAATCCGGGAGTAATTGACCAGGATTTGCCGCCTTTCGTCATTGCCGAAAACAACCGCCCGCTCGGTCCGATTGTTGACGGCGACAGCGTCATTTATTTCAATTTCCGCGGCGACCGCGCGCTGGAAATCAGCCGCGCTTTTGAGGACGATGATTTCAACAAGTTTGACCGCGCGCCGCGTCCGAAGGTTTGCTACGCCGGCATGATGCAATATGACGGCGACTTGAAAATTCCGAAGAATTTTCTGGTGAGCCCGCCGGCTATCAGCCGCACCATGGGCGAACTGCTTTGCCGCTCCGGCGTCAGGCAGCTGGCCGTCAGCGAAACCCAGAAATTCGGCCATGTAACCTATTTTTTCAACGGCAACCGTTCCGGCAAGTTTGACGGCCAATTGGAGGAATATGTTGAAATATTGTCCGACATAGTGCCGTTTGAACAGCGCCCCTGGATGAAATGCGCCGAAATAACCGACCGGGTCGTGAAGGAAATCCTGGGGGGTAAATTCCGTTTTATCAGATTGAATTATCCGAACGGCGACATGGTCGGCCATACCGGCGTTTATCAAGCGTCCCAAATCGCGGTGGAAGCGGTTGACCTGTGCGTGGGGCGCCTCATGGCGGCTGTCCATGCCGCGAAAGGCATCTTGGTTTTATCCGCCGATCACGGCAATGCGGATGATATGTTTGAGCATGATAAAAAAAACGGCGCGGTAAAAACCGACCCGCTGACCGGCAAAATCAAGGCCAAGACGAGCCATTCTCTCAATCCGGTCCCGGTCTATATCTATGCGCCGGCCGACGCCGGCCGCATCCGGCTCGCGGGAAACGACAATATGGGCATAAGCTCCCTGGCGGCAACCTGCATGCAACTGCTCGGGTTCAATCCGCCGGAAGATTACGATAAGAGTATCGTGGAAATTGAATAGGCTAGGCGGGCCGGGTGCGCGGCCCTATGCCCGCGCGGTTCCGGCCATCACTAGGGAACGGTTTTTCCTTTCAGCAGCGCTTCGGGATGCTGTTCAAGGTATTCCATGAAAAGCCGGACGGCGCGCGCTGAGAGGGTTATTTCCTTGAGCGCGTCATCCAGCCGGCATGTCCATTCCGCATTTAACATTTTGTTGATTCCCGCCGTGGCTTCCTGCAGGTTTCTGGAGATTTGCTTGATCGGGATCGCGTCCAGCATTCCGGCAATGCCCGGCGCCGCGGGCAGGGTGGGCAGTTCGGGATATTGTTCAACGATTCCCAGAAGTTTCGGCTGCGTGTCGGGATAAAAATCAAGCGCAACCATGAGCTGCCCCGTGACAAAACTCTGTATTTCAAGCCGCGCCCGCAAGCCGTGGCTGATCAGGTGGTTATAATCGGGATAGCCCACGTGCTCGGGCGTCCCATTGACGCGGGATAATTCCACTTCAATAACCACGGCAATGTGGACGGTTTCGGATTTGGCGTTGTAAAGCAAATTGACCTCCTTGACCTGGCCGATTTTAACCCCCTGGAAAACGACCGGCGCGCCGGTGGAGAGGCCTTTGGCGGATCCATCAAAGAAGAGGACATATTTATCCGATTTCTTGAACAACAAGCCCGATCCGAAAACCGCGATGCCCGCCACCAGCAGCGCCAATGCCCCCACGGCGAATGCGCCGATGGCCGTTTTATTCGCTTTTTTACTCATTGTTTAACTCTCTCTCTTTTTTCCGCGCCTCTGGTCAGAAACCGGATAACGCGCGGGTCTTTGGAATTGGCCAGCAATTCCTGCGGCGCGCCCGCGGCAATCATGGTTTTGCTTTCTCCGTCAAGAAAAACCGCGTTGGTTCCCACCGCGAAGATGCTGGCCAGCTCGTGCGTTACAACCACGATAGTGGCGTCAAATGTGTCCCGCAGCTGCAGGATCAGGTCGTCCAGCATCTTGGCGCTGACCGGGTCAAGCCCGGCGGAGGGCTCGTCAAAAAAAATAATGTCCGGGTCCAGGGCAATGGCCCGCGCCAGGCCCGCCCTTTTTCGCATTCCTCCGCTTATTTCCGCCGGATAAAAATCGCCGTAACCCCGCAAGCCCACCAGGGCAAGTTTTAATTCCGCCATTTCCCGTATATCGGCGGCGGAAAGTTTTGAGTATAACTGCAGCGGAAGAGCAATGTTTTCACGGAGCGTCAGGGAGCTCCAGAGCGCTCCGCCCTGGTACAGGACGCCGAACCGGCGCATAATCCGCTGTTGTTCCGCCTCGTCCGCATCCCAGAAGTTGCGGCCGTCGTATAAAACTTCCCCTTTCCCGGGAGCCAGCAGGCCGACCAGCGCTTTCAGCAGGGTGCTCTTGCCGCATCCGCTTCCTCCCATGACGATGAAAATATCGCCCTTGCGCACCCGGAAGTTGAGGTTGCGCATGACGAAATAGTCCGCGTAATTCAAGTCAAGATTACGCGTTTCAATAACCGCCGGCAAGTCTGAATGCACGTTACACCTCCAGAATCTGGCAGATAAAAGTGATGATGGCGGTTGCGATCACAATGCCGGTAATGGCCGAAACCACGGCGGCCGTGGTTGCTTTCCCCACGCCGGCGGCGCTTCGTTCGCATTGCATCCCGTGATAACATCCGGCGATTGCAATGATTATGCCAAAGGCCAGGCTGTTGACCAGTCCCACCCAGATGTTGTTAAGTTTGACGGCCATCTGGGTATGGTGCCAATATTCCAGGGCGCTGATGTCAAGCATGCCCACGCCGATTATCAGGCCGCCCAGGATGCCCATGATGTCCGCGTAAACCGTCAAGAGGGGCAGCATGATGATCAAGGCCAGCATGCGCGGCACGACCAGGAAATCAACCGGCGCAACGCCGAGGGTTTTGAGCGCGTCTATTTCTTCGTTGGTCTGCATGATGCCCAGTTCCGCCGCGAAGGAAGCCCCGGTGCGTCCCGCCATAAGAATGCCGGCCATGATCGCCCCCATCACGCGCACCATGGCGATGCCGACGATGTGCGCGACGAAAATCTGCGCCCCGAACATTTTAAGCTGGATCGCGCCCACAAAGGCGAAAATCATGCCGACCAGCACGCTGATCAGCGAAACAAGCAGGAGGGCGTCAACGCCGCATTTCTGCAGGATGCACAAAAAATCATCCCGCCGGAAAGAAGCTTTTCCCGCGAACAGGCGGCCGAAAGCAAGCACAATTTCTCCTAGGAAATCAAGCTGGAGGCGGATGCCGGAATAAATCCGTGTTATCCTGCTCCCGGCCGTTTCAAAAAACGATTTATTGCCGGCCTGGCGCGGCAGAACCGCGTTGTCAACCGCCGGCGAAACAAGCGCGAAAAGTTTCCGGGCTTTCGGCGGCAGCCCTTCCGGCGCGATATAGATATTTTTGCGCCGGCATTCTTTGTGCAGTTGGATCAGGAAAACAAGAAAAGCGCTGTCCCATCGGAACGGTTCGGAAATTTCAAAAACATTTTTTTCCAGTCCGGCGTGCGCCGCTATTTGCGCGGCGGCATCGTCAACCGCCGGGATTCCCGCGGCAATCTGCCAATCCCCGCTTAATTTGATGCGCAGCGTCTTCGGCAGGGAATAGTCAAAGTCTATTTTTCCGGAAGACATTTCGTTCAAAATATCGTTTCGCCGGCCTGCATTCAAGTTTTTTGTGGCGAGGAATATTTTGTGGTTGAAAAGCTTTGCCGTTACCTGCTTAAATCTGGCAGCTTATGAGTAAAGGCGGCGCATTGTTTATCCCGGGAATAAAGTTGTTGCTCGTGTCGGAATGCCTGATGCTGGCGACTTTGGCATCCTCCGAAATGTTGCCCGAGCCCGGCAAGCCGCCGGCGGCAACGAACGGCCCGCCGCCTGCCGCCGTTGTTGAATATGCCGGCACAAATCGGCCGCCGGCCGCAACGGAACAATCCGGCCAGACGGCCGGCAAAAAAATAAAACGCTGGGCTGATCACACTCACGAATATATCAACCGGAATTTCATCCTTTACGCCAAAAAGACCGACCGCTGGCTGAGCGCCAATGATCTGGCGTTGGAAGAAAGCGACGTCAGCCGGTTGCGACTGTCCCTGACGACGCAGTACATGGATGAAGAATTCAGTTTTCACCCCGCTTGCAAACTGCGGCTGGCCATTCCCTACACCCAGCGCCGTTACCAGATTATTCTGGACCGTTTCAGCAATGAAACCATGCCGGCCGGCGAGCGGGATTTCAACGACCGCCGCGACCGGACCGACAACCGCACCCAGGTCGGCATGCGCTTCGTTGATATTGTTTCCACTAATATAAGCCGGCATCTGGATGTCGGATTCAGTTTTCCAAATGTCATTCCTTACGTGCGCGCCAACGCCAGTTGGAGCAGTCCATGGGGGCCATGGACTCCCCGCTTGACGGGGCAGATTTCGTGGGAGCGGGACGACGGGTTCGGCGCCAAGTCGCCGTTTGAAATCCAGCGGGAACTGGTGCCGCGGCTCTGGCTCAAATCATACACCGAGGCCTCCTGGCTGGAGAGCGAGGCGGGCATCTATTTTGTGCAGGATTTTTCCCTTCATTGGCTGCGGACCGACTGGGACGCGGTCTCGCCCTTGTTTGAAATAACGACCCGTAGCCACCCTTACGATTATGATGCCAATGGTTACGATCATCCCGACAATTTCATTGAAAGGGCCTGGTTTTCCATCCGTTACCGCCGCCAGATTTACAAGGACTGGCTCTACCTGGAATTTGAGCCGGGCGTATACG